>CALGJN010000116.1:0-8654 GCA_937920185.1 uncultured Cellvibrionales bacterium
TTGGTGGGTTCGTCGAGCAGCAACAAATCGGGTTGGCAGACCAGCGCGCGCGCCAGCAACACCCGGCGTTTGTAGCCACCGGACAGGCTGCTAAGCTGGGCATCGGTGTCCAACTCCATCTTGGTAATGATCGCTTCGACCCGTTGATTAATGTCCCATCCGTCGACCCGTTCGAGCTCGGTTTGACAGCTTTCCAACTCGTTTAGCAACTGTTGGCTGGTATCCGTAGCGACTGCCTGAACGAGTTGATGAAAGCGTTTTATTAGCGCTCCCTGCGCGCCAAGCCCCTCGGAAATAACTTCGAACACCGTGCCTTCAACATGTTCCGGAACGGCCTGTTCAAGCTGCGCAATTTTGACCCCACTACTGACCTTGAAAAAGCCTTCATCGGCATTGACTTGACCACCGAGAATTTTCAGTAAAGTGGATTTCCCGGCGCCATTTCGCCCTATTAAGCAGGCTCTTTCGCCAGAATAGATCGACAAATCGACGGCGTCTAGCAGCGGCGGCTGCCCATAGCTCAGGGTAATGCCCTGTAAATTGACCAACTGCATGATTTATTAGGGCGCCTTAGAGTCGTGGGCTGAATGGTTGCCTGGGGGGCCAAATGGCCGGGTTATCAGGATTAATTTGGGTAACAGGGTCATCGACCCCAGTAGCGCCGCAGTCATTGCTAGACCGGTGAGCAAACCAAAATAAATCGACGGTATAAAGTTCGACAATGCGAGGATTGAAAAGCCGACGATGATGGTCGATGCGGTGTAAAAAAGCGCGCGCCCGATGCTCGCGTGGGAGCGGTACATCGCGGCGATGTAATCGCCGTCGACGGCGACTTCTCGCCGAAAGCGAGTAAGGTAGTGAATCGCGTGATCGACACCGATACCGACTGTAATAGCGGCGATGGTGATCGTCATCATGTCGAGGGGTATGCCCATTATGCCCATTCCGCCGAGTACCACGGCGGCGGCTAAAAAATTCGGGATCACTGCGATCAACGAAATGGTCAGCGAGCGAAAAAGCACTAAAAACATGGCCATAATACCGACAAAAACAGCCCCCAGCGTGACAATTTGTGATTGGTATAGGCTCTGCAACATGTTGTTGTACAGAACCAGTAGGCCGCCGAGGCGGATGTCTTGATCGGCTATGGCTAGCTCATCGGTGGCGTAGAGGCGAATTTTTTCGAGTAATTCAGAGCGCCGCAAATTGCCGCTGGTTTCCTTGGTACGCAGTTGAATTCGCGTCTCGTCGAGCTCTTCGATCAAATACGGCGCGACCAGTTGCCGATAGATCTCCGGACTCAGGCTCTGACGTAAAAAAGCCAGCTCGAAGTCGTTTAATTGATGGCCGCTCAAGTCGTTGGCGACCTGATAGATTTGCACCAGTGAACTCACTTTTCCGATCTCCGGTTGGGCCTCTAAAAAGGCCTGCAGTTTGCTTAAATCTTCAAGCCCTGCAGTTGACATCCAGTAACTTTGCGGTGGACTTTCACTATCGTCGTTCGAGTCAAAGCCACCGTCGTCGGCGTAGTCATCATCGCCGTAATCGTCATATTCATCGTATTCGTCAAACCCGTCTGCACTGGCGCTGTCATTCGCGGGTTGCTCGGTTTCTGCGGATATCCTGTCGACCACCGCCGCCGCTTGGCTCGGTGCCTGGATCACAATGTCGAGTGGCGTTGTGCCGCCCAGAGCGGTGTCGATGGTCTCCATCCCGCGGTATATTTCGGTGTCGCTGTGGAAGTAATCGATGAAGCGATTTTCAACCTCAAGCCGCAGGATACCCACGCCGGACGCGACGCCTATAAGCAGCGAAATGGCGATAACCAGTCCGCCATGTCGCTCGGTAAACCTTGCAAATACGCGGGTGATGGACGCCGAATCGCTAAACGAGACGTCGCTTCGGCGACCCATTAACATCATGCCGGCGGGGATAACGATAAAGGTGACTGCCAGTGCGACCACAATGCCGAGCGTCATCATCCAACCAAAGTCTATGACTGGCCGAATATTGCTCACCACCAGCGAGATGAAGGCGACCGCCGTGGTCAACACCGTGTACAGGCACGGCTTGCTCATCGATATCACCGTCTCGCTGACCAGTTGCAGTTGACTGGCGTCAGTTTTTCGACTCGACAATTCTCGATAGCGGACGATCAAGTGAATCGTCAGCGCCAGGGTAATGATCAGTAGCAGCGAAACAAAATTAGACGATATCACCGTCAGTCGCCAGTCTATCCAGCTAAACCAACCGAGCATAATTGTCAGGCTGGTAAAGCAGGTGACCAAGGGCAATACAACCCATTGCAGGCGGCGAAAAATTACCGCTAACGTCACTACGATAAACAGCAAAATACCGTTGCCAAAGAGGATCAAGTCACCCTTTAAATAATCCACCATGTCGGCGGTAATCATATCCGGGCCGCCGAGGTAGAGCGTGCCGCGATCGCGAAACTCTGCGGTGATCGATCTAACCTCAACAATCATTTGCCGACTCTTTGCCGTCTGTTCGGTGCGATGATCGAGAAATTCTTTACTGACGCGCAGCAATTGAGCGCTCTGCTCGTCGTCTAGGCCCTCGCGGTCGCGCTTTAAGCGCAGAGCATCGCGCTCCTTAACCAGTCGCAGAAAGGTCTCGTCGAGTTGTAGATCGAGCATGATCCCAGTGGTCTGGCCATCGGCGCTCAGCAGGGTGTCTTTATAGATTGGACTGGTTAAAAATTCGGTTTTCGCCAATTGTCGGTCGACGTTAGGGCTGAGCAGTTGGCGCAGCTCTCCAGAAAAGTCGGCAACAGTAATTTTTGGGCTGTACAGCAGCGGAACGTCGAGTAGCGAAAGTACCCCTGTGACGCCTTTGACAGTGATCAGGCGGTCTCTCAGAGCTTTTAAATGTTGCAGATTGTGATCGTCAAACAGATCCCCTGCGCGCGGTGTGTAGGTGATTACTAAGTAGTTTGAGCTGCCGTAACGACCGACCAATTCTCGGTAGTAGTTGAGGTCTTCGTCGTTTTCTAGCGTCAACGAATCGGCCGACGCATCAATTTTGAAGTGCTGCAACCCGACGGCCATGCTCGCGGTCACCGCAAACAGCGCGATCAATGACAGCAGCGGGCGGTGGAGAACCCAGCGCGCATAGATTTGGAAAAATTTTTCTGACATAAAAATGTGTTCCCTCAAGTGCTCGTCGTGCAGACAGTGTTGCTGGGCTAATTATAAACCACAGATTTGCCCGCTCCTAGTGGTTGCAATTAGCGTTATAAATCGAAGGCTGTATCGAGTTTTTTAGCGACTAGAGCGTTTTGCAGCTTGGCGTATTTGGGCAGTCCATTGGCGTAGGGTGGGTAGTTTTCACCAGCGATCAGTGGCGCTAAGTACTCGCGCGCCTTTTGCGTGATGCCAAACCCGTCGGCGCTAATAAAATCCGCTGGCATGAATTTCTCCATATTGGCGACCTCGGAGAGTGAGGCAGATCCCAGTGACCAGCTATACTCCGGTCCGGCACCACGCTCGATTGAAATCATGATCGAGGTCTCGCCCTCCACCGCGCGATCCACTGCGGCGCGACCTACGGCATAGGCCTGTTCGACGTCGACATTCGACGCGATATGGCGCGCAGAACGCTGCAGATAGTCCGCTAGCGCCCAGTGGTATTTGTGGCCAAGGGCATGTTTTATCATGCTTGCCAGCGTCGGGGCGACCCCGCCGAGCTGTTGGTGTCCAAAAGCATCGCGATTTAAAGACCCGGAAATATGTCCTCCATCGGCGTATTTGGCGCCCTCAGAGGCGACTACCACGCAGTAGCCTTCGCGGTCTATCGTCGCTTGCACCTTGGCAATAAAGCGCTCGCGATTAAAGGCGATTTCGGGAAACAGGATAATGTGCGGTGGGTCGCCTTCGCGTTCGGCGGCTAGGCCACCGCTGGCGGCGATCCAACCGGCATGTCGACCCATGACCTCGAGGATGAACACTTTGGTCGATGAATCGCACATCGATGCGATATCTAGGCTTGCTTCGCGGGTTGAAATGGCAACGTATTTGGCCACCGAACCGAATCCCGGCGAGCAATCGGTGAGTGGCAGGTCGTTGTCGATGGTTTTGGGGATGTGGATAGCGCGGATGGGATAGCCCATCAGTTCTGATATCTGCGCGACTTTTAGACAAGTATCTGCCGAATCACCGCCACCGTTGTAGAAAAAATAACCGATGTCGTGCGCCGCAAAGACTTCGACAAGGCGTTGGTATTCGTTATCGCTGGTGGCGGGATCTTGCATTTTATACCGGCATGAACCAAAAGCACCGCCGGGTGTGTGCATTAACTCGGCGATGCTCTGCGTGGACTCCTTGCCGGTGTCGTAGAGCTCTTCGCGAAGAGCGCCAAGGATGCCATTGCGGCCGGCATAGAGGTTGCCGATGCAGTCGCTGTGATGGCGTGCAGCCTGAATGACTCCGCAGGCTGAGGCGTTGATGACAGCGGTGACACCGCCAGATTGGGCATAAAATGCATTTCTTTTTACGTTAAACATAGTTTTCTCTGCTGCTGCCGATAGACTAGACCGCATGTCGAAAGCGTTGTCCAGATGGACGGCGATAATGAGGGTCTTGAGATCCGCGGAATTATACTCTATGCGCGGCTGACTGGGGCGATTGACGAGATATTTTATCGGCGCCAAGCGTGGTTTTTTGATTGTTAGGGGCGAGCGCCAGATGCGATACTCGTCGCCAGAGGAATTTTATGCACATTCATATTATTGGAATTTGCGGTACCTTTATGGGTAGCGTTGCCCAGTTGGCAAAACAATTGGGCCATCGGGTTACCGGTTGCGATGCCCGGGTCTATCCGCCGATGAGCGACCAACTGGAGTCCGCTGGGATCGAATTAATCGAGGGCTATGACCCACAGCAATTATCACCGGCGCCGGACTTGACGCTGATCGGTAATGCTCTATCGCGGGGCAATCCCTGCGTCGAGTATCTGCTCGATCATCGCCTGCGCTATATGTCCGGGCCGCAGTGGCTGGGCCAGACTCTGTTGGTCGATCGCCACGTACTCGCAGTGTCGGGTACGCACGGCAAGACCACCACCAGCAGCATGCTGACCGCGGTGCTGCAAGGGGCTGGGCTAAGACCGGGGTATTTGATTGGCGGCGTGCCCCTCGATGGCGGTACCTCGGCGAGCCTCGGCGGCGGTGATTTGTTCGTGGTCGAGGCGGACGAATACGATAGCGCGTTTTTTGATAAGCGCTCTAAATTTGTGCACTATCACAGCGATACCTTATTGATCAACAACATCGAATTTGATCACGCCGATATCTTTGCTGATTTGGCGGCTATTCAGCGCCAGTTTCACCATCTGGTTCGCACCGTGCCTGGCTGTGGGACGATTATCTATCCGCGCGCTGACCAGGCGATTGAGGCGGTCTTGGCTGCCGGTTGCTGGAGCGATAGGGTGACATTTGGCGACGGCGACGGCGATTGGCAGTATCGTCTCCTCGCGCGGGATGGATCGTCCTTTGAAGTATTGCGCAACGGCGCCGGCGAACTAACTGAATACGGTCGCGTTAGCTGGCGTCTCACCGGTCGTCACAATGTAAGTAACGCTATGGGCGCGATTATTGCGGCGCATGGTGTTGGCGTGACCCTTGCCGAGAGCTGCGATATTTTAAGCGCTTTTGCCGGCGTTAAAAGGCGCATGGAAGTGCTCTATGAGGATCAGGGTTTCACCTTGTACGATGACTTTGCGCATCATCCAACCGCGATTGCTACCACCCTCGAGGGGTTGCGGGCCAAAGTTGGCGATGCAACCATTGTCGCAGTGATTGAGCCGCGGTCTGCGACGATGCGTCAGGGCATTCATGGCGACGCACTGGCGCAGTCGCTGGCGCATGCCGATCGCATTGTTTGGTATCGGTCGGCGGATGTAACGTGGGATATTGAGGCGATCATGGCGGGTTCTTCGATCGCCTGGGAGATTGTCGACAACATCGAGGCGATGATCCAGCGCTGCGTTGATCTCGCCGCTCCCGGCAGCCACATGGTGATGATGAGCAATGGGGGGTTTGAGGGGCTGGCCCAAAAACTGCTCTGCCGACTCGATCGTTAGCCGCGCAAAATAAAACTTACCGGGCCGTCGTTGCACAGCGTGATTTGCATGTCGGCGCCGAAAACGCCAGTTGCCACTGGGCCGTGGAGAGCTCGGGCTCGAAACACAAAGGCGTCGTATAGTGGTTTTGCGAGTTGCGCAGGAGCGGCCGAGGTGTAGCTCGCTCTCAAGCCACTGTCGGTATCGGCGGCGAGGGTGAACTGGGACACGATCAAAACGCCCGCCTGAACATCGGTCACCGAGCGATTCATGCGCCCGCTATCGTCGGCAAACACTCGATAGCCTAGAGTGCGTTTTACTAAGCGCTCCATGTTGGCGTCGCAGTCGTCTTGTTGAACGCCGACAAACACGCAAATGCCGTGGTCGATGCGACCGACAATCTGATCATCAACCTCGACCCTTGCGGCGCTGACACGCTGTATTAAAGCTATCATTGCTATCCTTTAGACGACTGTTTTGGGTGCCTCGGGAACTGCTTATCCAGAGTTGTAACCGAGGTCTTTAATGATAGCGCGCGGTGCGGTTATGATGCATCCGTTAAATGCACAATGAGTAAGTGCAGGCATTGTTTAATGCGCACTTGATCGCAGTACCAGGCTCTGGAGTTTTTGTCGATGGATCAACAGCGCTGTCAGTGGCCGGGAGAGGATGCTCTCTACCGGCGGTATCACGACCAAGAATGGGGGCTGCCCTGTCGCAGCGATGCTCTGATGTTTGAATTTTTGATTCTCGAGGGCGCCCAAGCGGGGTTGTCGTGGATCACTATACTGCGCCGTCGAGAGCAGTATCGAGCGGCGTTTGCCGGGTTCGATGTGCTGCGGGTGAGCCGCTTTACCGATCGCGATATTGAGCGATTGATGGGCGATAGCGGGATCATCCGACATCGCGCTAAAATTTGCAGTGCAATTGAAAATGCCCAATGCTTTTTGCATGTTCAAGCGGAATTTGGCAGTTTTAGTGATTACCTTTGGGGCTTTGTCGATGGTGTACCGATCGTTAATTGCTGGTCAAGTGCTGCGGAGGTGCCCGCAACAACAACGCTGTCAAAGCGTATTAGCGATGATATGCGTGGCCGCGGATTTAGATTTTTTGGGCCGACAATCTGCTACGCATACTTGCAGTCAATGGGTCTGATCAACGATCACCTCGTGGGCTGCTTTAGGCGCGCGGAGTGCTCGGCGATTGCGCCGTCCGATTGAATTATCGCGGCGCGCGCTTGCGGGCGTTTTCGGTGAGCAGTTTTTTCCTGATGCGCACCGACTCTGGGGTGACTTCGACCAGTTCATCGTCTTCAATAAACTCTAGTGCTTGCTCCAGCGTGTGCTTTACCCGCGGGGTCAGAATTAAATTTTCATCGGTGCCGGCGGCGCGAATATTGTTCAGTTGCTTGGCCTTAGTGGGGTTGACGGGCAGGTCGTTGTTGCGCGAATGCAGACCGACAATTTGCCCCTCGTAGATATCCAAACCATGACCGACGAACAGTCGGCCGCGTTCTTGCAGCGTGAAAAGCGCGTAAGCGAGGGTTTTTCCTGACATCATAGACACCAGAACACCGTTTTGGCGCTGCCCCATCTGCCCGATTTTGGCAACACCATAGTGATCGAAAATGCTAGTCATAATGCCCGAGCCGCTGGTCATGGTGAGAAATTGCGAGCGAAATCCAATCATGCCGCGAGACGGGGCGATAAATTCGAGCTTGATGCGCCCCTTGCCATCCGGTTCCATGTTGACAATCTCTGCCTTGCGCAAGCCCATCTCCTCCATAACAGAGCCCTGATGTCGATCTTCGATATCGATGACGATCTGTTCGTAGGGTTCATGGGTTTCACCGTCCACTTCGCGTTGGATGACCTCGGGTCTGGATACGCCGAGTTCGAAACCCTCGCGTCGCATGTTCTCGATTAGCACCGAGAGGTGCAGTTCGCCGCGGCCGGAGACGACAAATTTATCCGGAGTTTCGCCCTGTTCGACGCGCAGCGCGACGTTGTGAATCAATTCCTGCTCGAGTCTGTCCCTGATGTTACGCGAGGTAATATATTTACCTTCGCGACCGGCAAACGGCGAATCGTTGACCTGAAACGTCATGCTTACTGTGGGTTCGTCGACCGACAGCGAGGGCATCGCCTCGACCATTTCGGGGTCGCACAGAGTGTCTGAAATATTGAGTTTTTCGACACCGGTAATGCACACAATGTCGCCCGCTTGCGCCCTGTCTACCTCGACGCGTTCGAGTCCGTTGTAACCCATCACCGTGAGTATCCGCGCCTTGCGCTTGTGGCCGCTGCGATCGACTACCACGACCTGGCAGTTGGGCGTCATTGCGCCGCGGGTGATCCGGCCAATACCAATAACCCCGACATAACTGTTGTAGTCGAGCGCACTGATCTGCATTTGCAACGGCCCGCTGGTATCGACATTTGGCGGATTGACCTTATCGGCGATAATTTCTAACAGTGGAGTCATGTCGTCGGCCAGTTGATCGGCCTCGTATCCAGCCACCCCGTTCAGCGCAGATGCGTAAATTACTGGGAAGTCGAGTTGTTGGTCAGTGCCGC
>CALGJN010000117.1:0-2763 GCA_937920185.1 uncultured Cellvibrionales bacterium
TGGCTGCCGGACTGGCTGATTAGGCTGGGCATCCGCGCGTTACTTAAACGACGACTTCGGGCGATTGGCAGTGACAACGCAGAGACATTTTGTGACACCAAGCAAGCCTTTATGACTCGCCAAAATGAGGCGCCGATCGCGCTTCAGACCGAGGCTGCCAACCAGCAGCACTACGAATTGCCTGCAGAGTTCTTTAGTGCGGTGCTGGGTCCGCACCTCAAGTACAGCTGCGGCCTCTGGCGAAGTACTGATGATACGCTGGAGCAAGCGGAGCGCCACGGTCTCGAGGAAACCTGTCGGTTTGCCCGATTGGCGGACGGTCAAAAAGTTCTTGAGTTGGGTTGTGGGTGGGGTTCTCTGACGCTGTGGATGGCACAGCATTATCCGCACAGCACGATTACCGCGGTCTCCAATTCGCACTCGCAGGCACAGCACATTCGTGCCAAAGCGGAGTCACTCGGTGTTGCCAACGTTGAAGTTATCACCTGCGACATGAACGATTTTGATACTGCTTCAGGTCAGTTTGATCGTATCGTATCGGTAGAGATGTTTGAGCACATGCGCAACTATGCGCGGCTGTATGCCAAGATTAATCGCTGGCTGGCACCTGGCGGTCTGTTCTTTAAACACATCTTTGCACACCGCAACACGCCCTACGAATTCGTGGTTGAAGATGCTAGCGATTGGATGAGCGAGTATTTTTTCTCCGGCGGCATGATGCCGAGTGACGACCTACCGGCGCATTTTCAGCAGCATCTTAAACTGACTGATCGGCAGATTTGGGATGGGCGACACTACCAAAAAACCAGCAATGCCTGGTTGGCCCAACTGGATGCCCAAAAAGACCGTTTAATGCCACTGATGATTGAGGTGTACGGTGCTGATCAGGCGGCTATTTGGTGGCTGCGGTGGCGGCTATTTTTTATGGCTTGCGCGGAGCTATTTGGTTTCCGACAAGGGCAGGAATGGTGGGTTGGGCACTACCTATTTACGCGGGGAGAAACTCACTGATGAGGCCTGACCGAGGCAATGCTACGCCGTTAAAGTATCGTTTGGGCAGCTGTTTTTCAGCCACCAATGAATCGGCGATTATTCTTCTGGATGGCGTTAAAAGGTGCTCGCCGTGACCTCTGCAAGGTTACTCATGGCGCTCTACCTTTGGCTAATTATCGCGTCGAACGCCAGCGCCCAAACACCGCGCAGCTGGAACTTTGAGGTCTTTTTAAACGACAAAAAAGTTGGCTGGCACCATTTCGTACTAGAAGCGCTCGACGGCGAGATGCAATTGACTTCAACTGCGTCCTTCGATTTCAAAGTATTTCTCTTTTATCCGGTTAAATACCGCCATCGCGCGGTTGAGCGGTGGCGCGACGACTGCCTAGTTGCCATCGAAAGCCACACCGAGAAGCGCGGCAAGACGATGGCCTTCGTCGGTCAGCAGACGGCGGAGGGGTTTAGCGTAAGCGTCGGTGGTGAGCGCCGATTACTGCCCAGTTGTGTGCGCAGTTTTACTTACTGGAATCTTGATTGGCTCAATGGCGACGCGCTGTTAAATGGCGAGAACGGCGAATACTGGTCGGTGGCCATCGATCGCAAAAAGACCCCGAGTGGGGAGGAGTTGACGTTGACGACACCGGCGGGGGATATTCGATTACGCTATGACCAGCGGGGCGACTGGCAATACCTCGAATCCAAGATTACCGCGGTCGGTATGCTCAGTTATCGGCGTCAGGTCGGCGAGGCATCGCCATGAGTCGAGCTATGTTGAGCGCGATCATGCTGTTTGTCACGATCGGCTCGGGCTGCAGTTCGCCACCACCGCTAAAGGCCGTTGCGGCGGTCGATCTGCCACGCTTTATGGGCGATTGGTATGTGCTAGCCAGCATACCGACGTTTCTCGAGGTCGACGCCTACAATCCCGTTGAATCCTACCGGCTCGACGTGGACGGCAGCATCGCTACGACCTTCACTTTTAATGCCGGTGGGTTGGATGGCGAGAAAAAAACCTACCGCCCCCGCGGCTTTGTCCGCGATCGTCAGAGCAATGCGGTGTGGGGTATGCAGTTTATTTGGCCGATCAAAGCCGACTATCGGATTGTCTATCTGGATGAGCAGTACCAGTACACCATTATTGGCCGCAATCAACGCGATTACGTTTGGATCATGGCTCGGCATCCGCTCGTCGATGAGTCTACTTATGCCGACTTGATGGGTCGGGTTGAGAGCTTTGGCTATGCGCTTGAGCAGGTCGTGCGCGCGTCGCACAAGGTTGATCAAAAGGACAAGCTTTGATGCCCGCGTCCCCTAAAACGTGCATGTTCCCTAAAATTTGGTCGGAGGCGCTATGAAAATCGCTGTTATTGGTACCGGTATCGCCGGTAACGTCGCCGCCTATCATCTAAACAAACACCATGAGATTGCGGTTTTTGAAGCCAATGATTACATTGGCGGCCACACCCATACTCACACCGTCGAGGGCACCGGTGGCCCTCACTCTGTGGATTCGGGGTTTATCGTCTTTAACTACGCCACCTATCCGCAGTTTACCCGACTGTTGGCTGAACTCGGTGTCGAGGCTCAGCTTTCGGAGATGAGTTTTGGGGTTAGGTGTGACACCACCGGTCTCGAGTACATGGGTTCGAGCCTAAATACCTTGTTTGCACAGCGTCGCAATTTATTGCGACCCTCGTTCTGGGGGATGATTGGCGATATTTTGCGCTTTAATCGCACCGCTGGAGAGCTATTAGCCGACGAAGGAAATAA
>CALGJN010000118.1:0-5745 GCA_937920185.1 uncultured Cellvibrionales bacterium
ACGGCAGGTGTAAAAATACAGCCCCGATCATTGTCCAGGCAAGTGCCGGAACCGATTTGACCACGGTCATTACTTCCCCGATCACCTGCCGCCAGTTATTTGTTAATTCCACTTCGTGCGGTTGCTTGTCTCGGTCGTTAGCGCGGTATGATAACTCCATCGCGCCGCGATCTGGATCACGTATTGCAAGCAGCAATAGAGCCAGCACTAGGCCCAAGCCACCGAGCAGATAAAAACAGTTTCGCCAACCGATGACCGGACCTAATAAACCGGCGACCACGAAACTGCCGCCCGCGCCAAGAGGCACTCCGAGGTAATAAAATCCAGATGCTGTGCCACGCATAGTGCGCGGGTACAAATCTGACAACATCGACATGGCGGAGGGCGTCATCGCCGATTCACCGACGCCGATAAATAGCCGCGCGAGGCCAATTTCCAAAAAGCTTTTTGCGGTCCCCGACACCGCGGTCAGCGCGCTCCAAAGTACCAGACCGGCCGCAATCAGGCGCGGCCGATTCACCCGATCGGCTAGGGCGCCCATGAATAGACCCATAACAGAATAAAAAAACGCAAAGATAAGCCCGGTCAACAAGCCAAATTGTGAGTCGCTCAATTCGAGGTCGGCGATAATAACCGATCCAAAACTGGTGATCAGATTACGATCGACCATATTCAATATATTTAGCACCAGTAAAAAGACCATGATTGCGGTGGCCCTGGGCGCTGGTTTCAATTGTTCCATACAACGGGTTCCTAGCTTGTTATTTTTATTAACTGGTTGCAATCGAATGACCAGCGCCGACACCCAACGCCACGCGGCCTACGGGCACTAAAACGTCGTCCCGCGAGCACGCGTCGACGGATCACTGGCCCTGCGTTTCGAGTCGATCTTTGCCGAGTGAATAGAGCAGCGGGCATAAGGCATTAGCCGCCGCATTGGACAAACTATACTTTAAGCGCAGCCATTGTTGATCGCGAGTCTCGCGCTTGATACACCCTACTCTGGAGCCAGTTTTCTCTATTCGGTTCATCATAACAAACCAGCTTATATTTTGCGTACTAACGTTGTTTAGCATGTGCAGTGTCCAATATTGCGAGTCTTTAGCGTCGCTAATTCTCGAGCTTTATTGCATACTGATATTCCATCTGCACCCGTTTGCGGGCTAAATCAACAACCCGATCCGAAGGCGGCACGAGGGCACAATAGAAACGCTGTATAGGCAACATTTTCGCCACAAATACAACCTCTGGATTCTCCCCAGCCTTGGTAGAGCGAGCCAACTGTTGATACTGTGGTGCCATTTAAAGCCCTTTATCAAGACCGCCTTAGAGAACCCATAAAGCCTGAAAATATCTACGTTTAGTGTCGCCCAAGGGACACCGTGAGCCTACATAAACAGGCTAGTATTTGTCGCTTAAATAATATTTGATTTTGAGTAATGAGATTTTTACAGTAGGCCTTCTCAAATGCTCTACAATGTTTATGTAGGCGTATATGTAAAACATAAAAACACCACATAATGAGGATTTTCAATATGTCACTAGAGACAGTAACCGCAGGATTGCAGGAAAAAATTGGTGAGGACTGCGGTCTGGGCGCCACCTTAAAGTTTGATTTTGGCGACGATGGATTTTTATTTCTAGACGCCACACAAACTCCCAATCTGATAAACAACGACGATGCCGATGCTCAGTGCACCATGAGTATCAGCATGGAAAACTTTATGGCGATGGCTAGCGGAGAACTGGATGGTACCGCAGCATTTATGTCTGGAAAGCTAAAAATCCAAGGCGACATGGGTATTGCCATGAAGCTCGGGCCAATTTTAAGTTAAATCGATGGCCCGCTCGAAAAGGCCTTGACCGCTAATATGGCATAAAGGCCTTCAATTCTCGCTAGCCGCTGGCTAACGGAGCGCCCTATGCGTCGCGCTCGAGTAACAATCGGCACCACGTTCGGTCACGCACCAAAGCTACCACCGGCGAACGTTACGCGTTGCATTCGTGCATATAAATGAATCGCCACAAATAAAAACTAACCGTCAATCTCTGTAACGGACACTGCCCAATGCTACGTCCAACCGGTCATTGCCTTGGGCGCTGATAGCAGGCATATCACGGTTGGCTAACTGCGCTCCTCACAACCAATCGAGACTAAAACCCGCGCGAGTTGATTACCTACCAGCGTTAATCGACGGCGTGGTCGGCTGCCTTACAGATGCTACATCGAGGGCACAAAAGTGCGTGGTTCTTGATCACATCAGGATTTTCGGCTCGGCATGATCCCCATCCGTTTAGCAATAATGCCCAACATTACCTCGTCGGCGCCGCCACCAATGGACGACAATCGACCATCGCGGTAAGCGCGCGCCACCGGATTGTCCCACATATAGCCCATACCGCCCCAGTACTGCAGACAGCTATCGGTAACCTCGCGGCTCAACCGTCCGGCTTTTAACTTGGCCATCGACGCTTTGAGCGTCACGTCTTGCCCGTTAATGTAGCCCTCTACCGCGTCGTAGACCAATGCTCGAAGTAATTCGACCTCGGTTTGTAACTCTGCCAGACGAAAATGTACCACCTGATTATCGAGTATCGACTGACCAAAGGCTTGGCGCTGGCGCGTGTAATCGATGGTGTCTTGAATTACGTACTCAAACATTTTTAAATTGCCCGCCGCCGCATAGATACGCTCTTCTTGAAATTGCTCCATCTGATAGCGAAAGCCCTGCCCCTCCTCGCCGATGCGATATCGCTGAGGTACCCGAACATTATCAAAAAATACCTGCGCCGTGTCCGAAGAACGCATACCCAGTTTATTGAGTTTATCGGAAAAGGTGATGCCGGGGCGATCGGTGGGCACCACCACTAGAGATTTGTTGGCGTGCGAGTTGCCCTCGCTGGTATTTACCAAAAGACAGATAAAATCAGCTTGGGTGGAGCTGGTAATCCACATTTTACTACCGTTGATCACATAGTCATCGCCATCTTTTTTTGCCGACGTTTTAATCGACGCCACATCCGAGCCAGCGCCTGGTTCACTGACCCCAATCGAGCAGACCATGTCGCCGGTAATCGTCGGCGTCAAAAAATCGCGGCGCAATTCATCGCTGCCGTGATTGGCCAGCGCCGGTGTCGCCATATCGGTTTGCACCCCGATCGCCATGCCGACACCGCCACTGCGAATGCGCCCCAGCTCTTCGGCAAAAGCTACCTGATAACTATAATCCAAACCCATACCACCAAAAGCCTCTGGCTTAGCAATACCCAAAAGGCCCAAATCGCCCATTTTTTTAAACAGTTGGTGAGCGGGAAAAGCTCCCTGCGCTTCCCATTCATCCGCGTGCGGATTGATTTCCCTGTCGATAAACTGCGACGTGGTGTCGGCAATGGCACGGTGTTGTTCGGTAAATAACATAAACTCTCTCCGGCTGAATAACTAAATATATGCTGGCATTGCTCTATCAATACCGCTTTTAACTGGTACCTTTGCTAACGGCTTCTCACTATGACGGCCGCCAAACGACCGGTAAATACTGGCCCAGCACGAGGCTAGCTCGGTTGCGTTTACAACGCAAATTGGCGCGCCGCTAGATCGCGCATAATTTCCTCGGACCCGCCGCCAATTGCGTTGACCCGCACTTCGCGATAAATCCGTTCGACGCGGTTACCGCGCATGTAACCAATGCCGCCCAATATTTGCATCGCCTCGCGCGCGCAATACTCCATCGTCTGGCTGCACTGAACTTTCAGCAGCGCGATATCGCCGGCGCTCTCCCGCCCCTGATCAACCTCGGCACAGATTACTTGTAAATAGGCGTTAGTCGCATTGATTCGCTGCTTCATTTCGGCTATTTTATGGCGGATAACCTGGTGGTCTGCGAGTCGCTTGCCAAAGGTTTTACGCTCGCTCGCCCACGCCACAGCGTCTTCCAAACAGACCCGAGAATAGGCCTCCATCGCCGCAGACATCGCCAATCGCTCAGCGTTAAAGTTAGTCATAATTACCCGAAATCCACGATTTTCATCACCCACCAAGTTCTCTTTTGGCACCCGCACGTCGTCGAAATAGATCGTCGCAGTATCCGAACACCACCAACCCTGTTTGCGGTTCAGCGCAGTTCTCGACACGCCGGGTAGATCGGCTGGAATTAATAGCGCCGAAACACCCCCAGAGCCCTCGCCTCCGGTGCGCACCGCGGTGGTGTACCAATTGGCGTTCATACCCCCAGTGATATAGGTTTTTGAACCATTGACCACATAGTGATTACCCTCCAGGCGCGCTGTAGTCTGCAATTGAGCAACGTCCGATCCAGCCGCCGGTTCGGTGATCGCCAGAGAGATCCGTTTCGAACCTGCCAACACCGGTGGCACAATTTCCTGCTTGATCGCCTCGCTGGCGTAGTTGATCAATGGTGGCAGTGCGATACCGTGAACCATCAAGGTGGCGCTGACGCCACCCACGGCGATTCGAGCCATTTCTTCATTGAGGATATTTTTGTACCAAATATCAATTCCCTCCTCAACGCCACCATATTGTTCGGGATAGCCCAAGCCGAGAATACCTATGGCCGCTGACTTGGGCCACAATTCGTCGGGAATTCGGCCAGCCTCATCCCAATCGCCGGCAAAGGGGATCACTTCGCGATCGAAAAAACGTCTTATCTGAGTTCGCCATTCCTCGTGCTCTGCAGTCAAATGTGGGTTGGGTAAGCGCGCACTATCAAAATCCAACGACATCGGCATTCTCCTTGAGGCAAAAAACAGAGTGACAAAAAAAGTGACAAAAATCAAAAATCAAAAATTTTATCTATAGCCGTCGAATAATAAATTTGAGTCCCAATGGGGTAAAGGGAATAGGTGCCATTTTTTAGGAATAAACGCCAAACAAAAAATCTCAACCGCGGCGATAGTCGCGCGGTGACATGCCATGCCAACTTTTAAATGCGCTGGAAAACGAGCCTTGATCCGCATAGCCAAGTAAAAAGGCGATCTCGGTAATACCCAAGCGATTGTCGGAGAGATAACGCAACGCAACGCGCGAGCGCACCTCCTGTAAAATATGTAAAAAACTCGTCCCTCGATCCGATAGCCGCCGCTGTAGCGTGCGTCGCGAGACGTGTAATTTGCTCGCCAATTTGTCGATAGTTACCTCGCCCTCGGGCAAATATTGCAGTATCGATTGCTTCAAGTTAAGCAGCAACTGATCGCTTGGGTCGTCATTGCCAAAAAAGTCGCGAAATGGTTGTTTCAAGTCGGCCCCCTGGTGATAGTCTTGTTGCAATAGGGGATAATTGAGCGCGCCAGCGTTAAAAAACAAACTACTACAGGGCTGGTCGAACGCTAAATCAGACCCAAAGATCGCCTCTAATCGCCTCGTATCCAGCGGCTCTGGGTAGGTGAATTGGGCATTCAAAATCGGCACCGGCAAGACGCATAGAGAATTGATGATCGCTGCCGAAGCGGCCAACATTTCATCGCTGTAAAAACGTTTTCTAGCGGTATCTAAGAGTAGAGGTTCCCAGCGTAGTTCGATCGAGTCAGCGTTTCTATAGGCGCCGACTTGGCCAATATCGCCGCGTAGTTTGATAACACTTGGAATTAAGTTTAAATAATCCCTAAATTGCTTCGATACTGTCGCCATATAGAGCTGTAAATTCATGCCTTTTAGGAAACTGATCCGACCCACAGCCAAACCAATATCGGCATCGCCACTGATGTCGTAAACGGCTTGGTAGAGTTTAA
>CALGJN010000119.1:0-7112 GCA_937920185.1 uncultured Cellvibrionales bacterium
CGAGTCAACCATTATACAGATGAATTCGACCAGAGTTGTCCTCGAGTCGCAGTCTACTGTGCAATCGGAACAGGCCGCGATGACTCTCAAAACGGTGCGCTGTTGTCACCATCTGATGATCGTCAGTTGATTCAACGCTACGCACGATCGTTACGCCTCAAGCTCTCCGCTAGCGCGATAAAATAATGCTTGCCCAAGGCTAGGCAGCCGCCTAGTGCTAGAATTAAAATCTGTAGTGGATTTTAGCCACAAGGCTCTCGGCGGTGCGATTGCGCCAACCTTGAGAAAACAACTGCCAACTGTCGTCACCCAGGCTAGCAGATGAAAAGCCACCGCGACTGTACACCCAGTAAATATTCGACAGCGGCGCCAATTCATAGCGATAACGTATCTGAAAACGGGTGGTGGAACGAGCAAAGTTGTCGGCGGCAATAGCCGACGAGCGCAACTCGCCATCGGAGCCCAACGCCAAGACTTGACCGTTGTCGCCGGTGACAGAGACCCACTGCAAGCGCAACCGACATTCTTGGTTGTCAGCAATGCTCGCATCGAAGTCTATACCATTGGTAACACTCTGGTAATTGTAGCGATTAAGGCCTCTCCCCCGCCACAAAATGTGCTCTCGAGTGGCGTCAAAAAATACGCTGTAACTGATTCGATAATTATCCGTAAAATAATAGCTAGGGTGGTAATGGAGACTGTATCCAGTACCAAATTTTTGGCTATCTTGCAGATACAATCGTGTATGGTGGCGAAATTCTCCGCGCTGCCCCCAATCATAAAAAGCACCGAGGTTAACCCCTTCATCAAGGTTTACGCTGCCGTGCCCTCGCGTAATCCGATCATCGACACTGGCACTGTGAAAACCTATCCGCCAGCGCGCGTGCTGGGTGTCTTGGTAGGTTTGATGCGCCAGAAAACCCAGCGTACTGCCCAGATAATCGCCATGACTGGTTGCATTGCGCATCACGACGACGGATAGATTCCGCTGCGTCAACTCAGATGCAGCGTCAAAATCGGTCATTTGATATTCGTTTTCATAGCTGATGCACCGGCAAGTCAGCGCGCGCCAAATAACCAAGATCGTTGATGTTGAAATCTTTATCGTAGTGAGTCAGTGACAGCGAGTGATGTTAATTTTGATTAAATTCCTGCTCCAATGACAACCAAGCACCGCCCCCATTGTCGCCAGATTGATCGTCATCAGACAATCTTTGACGGTCGACACGCGTGCTTATTAGCTGCCCTTCGAGACCCAACGTATCGGTAATATCGGCGCGAAAATCGATTTGCTCGCCATTGCGGGATTGCTTGACCGTCGCGTGAATGTCGCCGGCAGTTCCCATCCGGCGAGTATGCAGTATGCGCAATCCAGCGCCGCCCGACGCATCAAACAGCGCTTGATTCTCGGCGAAAAAGGGCCGCCTCTCGGCGTAGAACGTTTCAAATGCCGAAAAATTAACCACCAACTCATCGCTCTCTAGCCGACCAAAATCGAGATTCACAGCAAGACTTAATGGCTGACTGGCATCTGGTCGGTAAAATACTTCTAGACTCAAATTGGCATGCCCTTTCCGGTCGAGTAGATCCTACCTGTGACTCGCCGAGACGAAAAAATCTAACCAACCAACGGCAAAGTTATCCACCTCCAAGGCGCCAAACTCGCTGATATAGTTAAGTTGCTCACTGTTTGCTGCTACCTGACTGCAGTCATATCCCAAACTGACATTGTCGCGACTGACCAAAATACCTATCACGCGAACACGCTCATCGCCATGGGCGCCACCGTCCAGGGAATTAGATATTCGGCCACCCATCGGTCATCTTCTTGGTCGGTCTGCCCATACCAGCTGCTGTCCTAGTTGGTTGAAAACTGATTTTCATTTTGCCAGATACCATCGCGCATCGATCCGCCGTTACCGAGTCGAAAACCGTAGGCCATGTTTTGGCTATGATCAGAGTCAATGATTACATCCACATAGTCGCTCTGTATCATAGCATCGCGAGGTGTGCGGATAGAGCTCTGGGTGGCTCGAGAGTGCTCGGCCACAACGCCGACATACAGACCCTCCTCGGTGGCAAACACTCTCACTTCGGTCGCCTCTGACGGTGTCGCTAAGCTATATGGGACGGTGATTTTATCCAATAACAAATGACTCGCAGTCTGCCACTCGACCTCGTCGAGGTGTCCGTCAATGTCGAGGGCATAACCCATAGTTAAAAGCCATAGCGTTGCGATAGATACAACCGAGAGAGACAGCCACAGCAGTACCAAACGACTGACAATCCGTCGCCCTAAAAGCCACCGAAAATACTCAGCTAGACGCATGACATATCGACCATCTAGATGCATGAATACAAGGCGTATGAGGCTAATTAGGCGACACATGGCCGACCATTTAGGTGGCAAACTCAAACCAAATACCACGGGGTAAAGATAACCAGTAGCGCCTCAGCGTGCCCTCCGAGCTATTAGAGCGAATCTGCCTTGGCACGATTTTATGAAGACTACATCGAAGGCGCGTGACGTTCGCTCACCGCAACGGGTTACTGGGTTGCAAAGGAACTTTTGGTTACTGAAAAGCTCTTGGTTACTGGAAAGCTCTGAGTCACTGGAAAGCTCTGAACCACTGGAAAGCTCTGAATCACTGGAAAGCTCTCAACCACTGGAAAGCTCTGAACCACTGGAAAGCTCTGAATCACTGGAAAGCTCTGAGTCAGCGTAAATACCTCCAAGTCACTTTTTGCGACTGCAGTATTTTCTGGGTATTCGGATTCGAAGTGTTTTTTCAGATTCACTACGACAGCGCTACCAACAACCCCTAGGGTGAGAGAGGCTACCACTGATTTTTTTGAGTCGACGACGACCCGGCCGGGTGTGTCATTGGCGATCGTTTGATCGTCGCCAGCTTTTACTCCGGCGGTCGCCGGCGTCATTAAAAAAACAAAAATACACGACGCAGCCGCGGCAATTGTTTTTGTGAGGCTCATAAGACTACTCCATTAATCTCTAAACGAACGGTCTAAAACACTCCCGTCCCGCCACCAACCAGTTGTTTACAGAGTACCAAGCCAAAATTAAAACGACGTTATTTTAGACATCGTCAGACTTCTCTCTACGCTCAAAAAACCAGTCAGATCCGCGTTAAACTTTCAAAATTCATTATTTCCGTGAATTTTAGTGTAGCAGATTATGCTGAAAAAACTGAGATAACATAAACTATTTTTAAGGCAAGTGATCCGCAACCGCGAAAAGTATCGATCGCCACTCCGGTCCGCCGAGAAAATATTAAACACAGCCAACACCTCAGTCGGCCCACCAATCCAGTGGTTAAAAATTTGTCGTTGTGTGGGTATCCGATTATTTGCAGGCCTAGTAACTACCATTTGTCGGCGTAAGCCGCAGCCTCCATAACAGCAACTACAACCTCATGATTTGACGTGCCATAACCACCTTAACTGCAACTCTTAAACGCTTGGGCGCATGCCATTGCTTTCCCGAAACTGTGAGCCCGAAACTGTGAGCCCGAAACTGTGAGCCCGAGAATATGCCATTGCTCGCCCGAGATTAAGTGCCCGAAATTAAGTGCCCGAGATTAAGTGCCCGAGATTAAGCGCCTGGAATTGTAAAGACGAATTGGCGCTACCAAGTTTGCAGCGATATTAAAGCACCCACAGGTCACACCCAACCCGAGCAGACCTCATCCATAGTAGATCTAGCAGCAATCGGCGGACCGACTAGAGTTCATAATCGATAACCTTGTAATCGAGCGCTTGCAACTGCGGCTTTAAGGTCGCAGCATCACCAACCACCAGGATTAACATTTGTTCTACGTCGAGATGCTTGTTTGCCAGTGCATCAATCTCTGGCTTGCTGATGTTGGCGACAATATCGGTCTGCTGGCGAACAAAATCAGGCGTTAAATCATGCTCTAAAATACGCCCCAAAAATCCTAATTTAGCGCGTGGCGTCTCGTATTTCAGCGCGTCCCGTTGGATAATTGCGCTGCGCATAAAGCCCAACTCAGCATCGTCGATACCATCCTGCGCATAGCGCTTAATCTCAGATATCAGCTCGACAATCGACTTGTCGGTCACGTTGGCCCTAACCTCGGCGCTCGCCCGATATTCACCAGACAGCTTACCGCCATAAAATCCGGAGCGGGCGCCATAGGTGTAACCCTTGTCCTCGCGTAAATTTAAATTGATGCGGCTGTTAAAAGCCCCACCCAGCGAAAAGTTCATCAGCGATGAACGAAAATACTCGCCGGTAATATCCTCGCTCATAGAGCGCTTACCGATCCACACAACCGATTGGGCGGCATCTTTTTTATCGACTAAATACACCACCCCCATTTCGGTGTCGGGTTGCGGCAAAATCAGCTCGAGCGACTCTCCCCGGCCAGTCCAATCGGTGAATACCGACAGCGACTCGACGACCTGCTTTTGGGCTAGATCTGAGACCACGATCAACTGCCCATCAAAGGGTTTAACCTGTCGCCGGTAATGGGCTTTAAGATCGTCGAGTTCGACATTGGCAAGCGACTGTTCATCCCCAGCGCTTGCAGTCGATGCAATATTGTCGCCGTACATTAGTTTTCGCCACGCGCTGCCGGCTAAATAACCCGCATCTTTTCGGCCATTGATAGCACTTTCGATGGCATTATTTTTAACCCGCTCAAACTCGCTCTCGATCCATGCCGGTTGGCGCAGTTTTTCATTCAGCAGGACGAGTGTCTGGTCTAAATTTTTGCTCAGCGTGCTGACATTGACCGACAGGTAGCGTGCGCCCTCGCGGATCGATATAGAACTACCCAATTTTTGCAGCGCCTTAGACATCTGTTCGCCGCTACGCTGCTGGGTCGACTCGTTCAGCATAGCTGCCATTAACGCCACGGTGCCAGCCTTATCTGGGTGGCTGTAATAATGGCCAGCGGGAATTTTTAACGCCAAGGTGGTGGTCGGTGTTTCGCTGCTGCGAGTCCCCAGCACATCGATGCCATTTTCAGTTCTATGCCGCCACAGCCCGGGTACTTGCACCGCCTTGCTAACGTCCGATGCAGGCGTGGCGCTCCGGTCAAAGTCGTCTACCGCACGACGTACAGCAAGATCATCATCGGATGGCGTCACCCCGTCACCCGCCGACCGCGCAGCGGGCGTAAAATTGTCCTCTGCCGCCACCTGATCCAATTGACCCTCGGGCACTACGCTCATAATAACGCCGTGCCGAGCCTTAATATATTGCTTAAAAACGCGCATGACGTCCTCTTCAGTCACGCCGTTGTAGCGGGCGATATCGCGCCCGATGTAATTCGGATTTCCCGAGTAGGTTTGGTTCGCTGCCAGTTCACTGACCTTACCGGCAACGCTCTGCAAGCCGAATACCGAACCAGACTCTATTTGCGCCTTGACGATCAACAAATCGTCTGGCTCGACACCGCGTTCTTCAAATTCACCAAGGGTTTCGCGCATGACCTGCTCTAAGTCCGCCAGCGAGGCACCCGAAGCGGGATGTGGCAGTGCATAAAAATTAAAGCTGCAGCTCAACTCGGCGCAGGGGTGGCTGACGCCGGCATCCACCGCCAACTGATTCTTGATCAAATTTTTGTACAGTAACGAGGTTTTACCCTGCCCCAATATTTGCGCCAACACATCCAATGGCGCCTCGTCTTCGTGACGCAATGAAACCGTCGGATAAGCCATGTAGACCAACGGCAAGTGAACGTTATCCTCCATCGAGATATAGCGATCCCGATCAATTTCAACGCTGGGTTTATCCGGCGTCGACACCTCTGGGCCTCGAGGAATCGCAGCGAAGTACCTGCGCACCAGTTGCAGCGTCTGCTTGGGGTCTATGTCTCCGCCAATGGTCAAAGTGGCATTGTTGGGCCCATACCAGCGCAAAAAAAACGCCTTTAGATCGTTGAGGCCAACCCTATCGAGGTCTTCTAAATAGCCGATCACAGGCCAAGAGTAAGGGTGGCCATGTGGATAGAGAGCCTCGGCAACACGCTCTGACAAGCGTCCGTAGGGTCGATTGTCGACCCTTTGCCCGCGCTCGTTTTTGACCGTTTCACGCTGCACTTCAAATTTTTCTTGGGTCACCGCATCGAGTAAAAAACCCATGCGGTCGGCTTCCAGCCAAAGAACTTTACCCAATTGATTGGCCGGCACCGTTTGATAATAATTAGTTCGATCGCTATTGGTGGTGCCATTCATGCTGCCACCCGCTTCGGTCACTAATTTGAAGTGTTGCTCGTCGGCAACATTTTCCGAACCCTGAAACATCATGTGTTCAAAAAAATGTGCAAAACCAGATTTGCCCAGTTCTTCGCGCGCCGATCCAACATGGTAGGTAACATCGACATGAACCAAAGGATCGGAGTCGTCGCGATGCAAAATTACCGTTAAGCCATTGTCCAGTTGGTATTTTTGATACGGAATCAATATTTTCCCGGGTTCTGCCACCACCGTCTCGAGCAACCTAATACCATCGAGCTTGACGACGTCCGAGGCGACGTCAAGATCGGCACGCAGCTGTTGTTCGCTGTGTTGACAGGCAGACAGACCCGCTATAAATGCTGTAACAGCTATAATAGGCGCTAATCGCATGATAACTTCCCTCCAGTTAAATGGTGACTACCGCAGACCATCCAAGCAATACCCACGCCGATAGAGACAACCCCATTGCGATAAGACGCGACGATATTACAACTGCTGATATTACAACTATAGACGTTTGTAGTAACCGCACTGGTTTTTTTTATCGATGATATGGAGAAAAGCGTCAAAGCATCTGTTTGGCGATCGCAGAGCCCAGTGTGTTTACGCCTTGCTGACAGCCCTATTTAAGCGCCTTACTTTGCCGCCTTACTTCGCCGCCTTACTTCGCCGCCTTGTTGCGCCACTGATTTGATCAGGCAACAACATAAGAGCCAGTGGCGAAACAAGGCAACAAGAGGCGGAACTAAGTCATATCGCGCTTAGCTGGCCGAGTCTTTTTCAGATGCCCCTTCGGCTGCAGTTTCGTCAACGGGTGCTTCTTCGACGGGTGCTTGTTCGACTGCAGCTTCTTCGACGGGTGCTTGTTCGACTGCAGCTTCTTCGACTGC
>CALGJN010000120.1:0-1625 GCA_937920185.1 uncultured Cellvibrionales bacterium
TGCCAATCACGGTATTTCTGTTTGCCTTTTGTTCGGTGTTGTTCTTTATGCCGGAGATGGGCGGCTACTTCCTCGAACATGCGAACTTTGAAATCGCCAATTCGTTAAAGACGCCGGAGCACATCGCGCCGGTATGGTATTTCACGCCTTACTACTCGATGTTGCGGGCTGTACCGGACAAGCTTGGCGGCTTTATGGCCATGGCTGCGGCTATTGCGATTTTATTTGTGTTGCCGTGGCTGGATAGAAGTCCAGTGCGGTCAATGCGCTACAAAGGCAATATCAGCCGCGTGATGATTATTCTCTTCGCCGCCAATTTTATTATCCTCGGCTACCTTGGGGTCAAGGCACCGACTGCCGCTCGCACAGTGCTGGCGCAGATCTGCACGATATTTTATTTTTCCTACTTCATTGGGATTTATTTTTGGACGCGCTACGAAAGAACCCGCCCGGAACCGGATCGTATTACCATGGACGGTGGCATAGGTACCTTTAAGACGCTGTGTGGATTTGCGCTCATCGGCATACTCGTGGTGATACCATTGAAGGTCGTCGGAGCCGAGGGCAAATCTTGCGGGAGCATAGATTGTGATGATTTTGACGCCGATTTGGGCAACAATGCTTCGTTGCAGAAGGGGGCTCAAATCGCGGTCAATTACTGCATGGGCTGCCATTCTTTTCAGTATTCTCGCTGGGAGAGGGTGGCTGATGATATCGCCATCCCCCATGGGTTGATGATGGAAAATATGGTGTTTACCGGTCAAAAAATCGGAGATTTGATGACTATCGGTATGACCGAAGAAAAGTCCAAGGCTTGGTTTGGTGCGGTGCCACCAGATTTGACGCTGGTGGCGAGATCTCGATCGCCGGAGTGGCTATATACCTATCTGCGTAATTTCTATGCCGATGACTCTCGGCCGTTGGGGGTTAACAATCGCGTCTACAAAGATGTCGGTATGCCCCATGCGTTGCTCGACTTACAAGGATTGACCGAGTGCGCGCCGGGGCCAATGATGGCCGATAACGGCGGCATCAAGCGCGATTTGAAGTCGGGTGACGATATTTTAGGTGATCCCTGTGGGCGCTTTGCGCAGGTCACCGACGGAGCATTGACGGCATCGGAGTACGACGCGGCGGTATTTGATCTGGTGAACTTTTTGACCTATATTGCGGAACCCATGGCGCAGCAACGCAAACATATCGGACGCTTGGTATTGATGTTTTTGGCGCTGTTGTTGGTCTTTGTGGTGCTGCTAAACCGAGAGTATTGGAAAGGCATCCACTAGGCGGAAAAGGCCGAGTGGGTTGCACAGTAAACGCCGTAGGCTTGTTTGTGGCGATATTTTCTGGGTGGTGAGTAGCGCCCATTGTTATAAGTACAATAATTGAGAGGTGCGTGTGCGACGATCGTCGATGACATTATTTTCAGATCCGACTTGCCAATACAGTCACAGGGTAAGGATTGTTTTGGCCGAAAAAGGCGTGACGGTGGAAATCGAAGATATGGATTCGACCGCCATCACTGAGGAAATTTTTGAGGCTAATCCCTACGGTACTCTACCGACATTGGTTGACCGCGACTTAGCGTTGTACGAGTCGAAGGTGGTGATGGAATATCTCGACGA
>CALGJN010000121.1:0-5264 GCA_937920185.1 uncultured Cellvibrionales bacterium
GGGGTAGAGCAAGACTATACCGAGGCGATGCGTTGGTATCGGCTTGCCGCCGAGCAAGGGTTAGCCGAGTCCCAGCACAATATAGCGATGCTGTATTATCAAGGGTACGGAGTGAAACAGAATTATCGCGAGGCAGTCAGGTGGTTTAAGCTCTCCACAAAGCAAGAATTAGCAGACTCGCAATATATGCTGGCGCTTTGTTACCATCAAGGTCAGGGCGTTTCGATGGACTATAAGTTTGCCAAGTACTGGTACCTAATGTCTGCCAAGCAGGGCTACGCCAATGCTCAATTTATGTACGCTTTTATGCTCCAAGCTGGGGAAATTGGCGATCCTGCGCCGCTTAAAGCGCTGGTTTGGAGCGAAGTGGCGAAACGCAATGGCAAGCTCGACAGCAGTGATGTTGGCGACCAATCAAAGTTGCAATTGGACGATGATGAAATCGCGACTGCGATGGAATTGGCGGAGCTGTGCCTGAGTAGTAACTATGAGTCCTGCCCTACTGCCTAGCGTCCAGCGGACGCCACGGTACTGATACAAATTTAATTTAACTAATTGCTAAAGAATTCCTCGCTCTCGACGATATTACTACTACATCAGAGTTTGTAGTACATACCGAGGAGTTCCACAACATGAAAAGACACGCCAAAGCGCTGAATGCCTACCAAGACGTGAATGTGTCATCAGCTGTCCCCTATGCTGATGGTGTTCAGTTGATTCAAATGCTGTTTGACGGCCTGATCGATTCGCTGTCAGCTGCGGAAGGCCATCTAGTGCGCAAGTCAATCAAAGAGAAAAGCGACGCTCTGTACAGAGCTAGCAACATCATCATTGGTCTTCAGGGCTCACTAGACTTTGAAAAGGGTGCCGAGTTAGCCCGCAACCTTAGCGAGTTGTACGATTACTGCCTGCGTCGCTTGATCAAGGCCAATCTGTATAACGATATCGAAGCGGTGCGCGAAGTTAAGGGTCTCATGGAAGAAATCAGTTCAGCTTGGACGCTGTTGCCATCACTGCTGAAGGATCAAGACGCAGCCATGGCTTCGTAGTCATGACGTCGGCGTTTTAGTCACCATGCTATTTGCAACATCAATGAACGCTCTGAGGTCACGGCCTCAGAGCGTTTTTGATTTGAAACTGTCACAAAGCCAGAGCAGCAGTAGCGACTCGTCAAGCTTTGGTCCAGAATTCACCTGGCTCTATGATCAACACCATGCGGCTTCGTCGGCCGATTCGGCGAAGGCTAGAACACCGTTCGAAGAACCTGCAAAAGTGCCCCAGCAACCGACTGATTGCTTGTTCTTTCAACAGTTCATGTCGATGCATCAAACCGCCAATAGACGAGCGACAGGAGCAAAGAGCCATACCTCAGATCTGGCTCAGATCAATAACTTTCTCGGACAGCGCCGGCTACCGGACGAAGCCTCATAGACCCGGCCAGACTGAGGGATTCAAACTCACCCGGTATCGCACCTGGCTTGACATCACTGGTTCTTCCGTGGCATAAAACGCTTCACAACGATTTAAATAGTTTCTATTAGTTCTTTTTAACTAAGAGCGGGTCTTTATAATAAACCACCGAGGTTCACCGAACATGGCATTCACGCAGCGTAGAGTCCTTCAGATTCTCAACAAGGGCGACGGTTCTGACACTACTAGCCTCGCTTGCGACATATTTTTATCGTCGCTAATTATTCTAAACCTCCTGGCTGTGTGCCTTGAATCGATAGAAGGTTTTCGCCTTCAGTACAGCGTCGAGTTGGCTGCTTTTGAATGGTTCTCGGTAATGATATTTTTAGTCGAGTACCTGCTACGCATTTGGTCTATGGCCGCGGATGAGAAAAATCTCTCGAAAACTGCGTCAGGACGACGGAGCAGTTACGTATTCAGCTTCACTGGGATCATCGACCTAGCCGCTATATTGCCGAGTATTTTACCGATTCTTTTCCCGGGCACCGATTTGCGCTGGCTAAGAGTGCTACGATTGGTGCGGCTGCTCAAAATATCGCATTATTCCTCTGCTCTAGAGGATCTTTTTTCGGCGATTTATCAAGAACGGCAGTCCTTTGTAGCGGCGCTCTACCTCATGGCCATCGCGCTATTTTTATCTAGCTCAATGATGTATTTGGCAGAATACGAGGCCCAACCCGACAACTTTCAGTCGATTCCCCACACCATGTGGTGGGCGCTGGTAACCCTCACCACAGTGGGTTATGGCGACGTCTATCCGATAACCGGCGCCGGCAAGATTATCGGCGCGATAACCGCCCTAATGGGTGTGTGTGCGGTGGCCTTGTTGACCGGTATTGTCGCCTCGGCGTTTTCCAACCAAATGGCACGACGAGAGGCAATATTTGAAGCCGAAGTCAATGCCGCCATGGCCGACGGCATCATCACCGAAGACGAAGCTGAGCACATTGAAGATCTGCGCGGTAGATTCAAAATCAGTGAACAACACGCCAGAGCGATTTTCGACAACATAGCCGAGCAGCAAGATTTCGACGAGATCATTGAACAGAAAACCAAGGATTAAGCAGTCCTGAATTGCCAATCCGGCGCCTGCGCACCCCCTGCGCAGGCGTTTGCATTCGACCTAATAGACACCTGCCAGTTAAACGCCGCCAGTAAAGCGCACCACCACACGCAGCAGCGCGCCTAACTGGTTGGCATGACCTACGCTAGGTATCCCTAACGATTCCTCTTTATACGCACTTCTAACGCCTCAAATCAACGCTTGGATACTAGGAGCAACGCTTGGAGCAACCGGTTGTTAGCGAGCGAGCAGCGATAAAGGACGAATGGCTCAATCGCGGCGCGCAACCGTTACCCAACAGGCGTTCTAACCGAAGCGGCACGATGAGTGTCCGAAGCAGTCACTGGCGGCAGGCGCGCAACTAGGCGGGCGGCGGGCGAGGTATTAGATTGATACAGCAGGCGACTCTGCGCTCCGTTAGCGCCGTCGCAACGGCACCCACCCGAGGATGCATTCACCGACTCGCCCCAAAACTCACCGGTACGCGATGAACTCAGCAAAATCCAGTCGTCGGCGATGACTGCAATCAGTTATGCAGGGGAACTACACTGACAATCGTCAAACATAACGGCGGTAAAAGCGGCGCCCACTAGCCGCCGTCGATGATCACTTCGATGCGACGATTTTTTGAGCGTCCTTCAGAGGTTCCATTGGATTGGAGCGGCTTGGTATCGGCCAAGCCAATGATTGTGACTCGGCCTTGGGCAACGTTGGAGTTGTCCAGTAGATAGTCCGCCACTGCAGCAGAACGTGCCGCCGATAGATCCCAATTAGAGCGAAACCGCTCGCTAAACGCCATCGGCACATTGTCCGTGTGGCCTTCAATGGTAATCAAACCACTCGACTGGCTGATCGAATTGCCGACTTTTTCCAACAGCGGTTTAAAGCCCGGTTGTAAGTCTGCAAAACCGCTCCGAAAGGAGCCGCGCTCGGCGAGACGAACAATGATTTTGTCGCCGTCTCTCTCGACCTCTGCCAGCCCCTTGGAGATCTCGTTGGACAGGTTCATCGTAATTCGTTGGTACTGGTCGTCGATCGCCCGTTTGCGCTTGGCGTTCGACATCCCCGCTAGTTTGTCGGCTAGATCGTCCGGAGACCCTTCCTCAACCTGCACAACCGATTCCACCTGAGCCTGCGCCATGGCGATTTTCGCGTAGACATGAAGGTCGTTTTGGGCCACTTTAGCTCCCGACTTGGCGCGATCTTGCTTGCCGTCTTCACCGGTCATAGCGTCTGAAATAACCTTGACTACAATTTTTTTATCTTCGACCCGAACCTCAACCTTGCCCATGGCGATCTCTTTGGCCATCGTTTCTTTGAGCGTCTCAACATCCGAATTGGTATCAAAATCAGCAGTTTTAGTGGTTTCTTTGAGTTCTGGGTCGACCGGTTGTTCGACGTTGGTGGTCTGCTCCTGAATCACATTGAGCGTTGTTTTATCGACCTTGGCACGCTTGTATTTCTTGGCAATAATGCTCTTCGATTTGGGCGGTTCCACCGTGGGAACGATACGCTGCACACCCATTGAGTTTTTCATTGATCCGCTGACTTCCTTGTATTTAGGCACGTTCATCTCAGCAAACGACAGTAGCAATACAAAAAACGCCATAAGTAGGGTTGCCATATCGGCAAAGGTCGCCATCCAGGCCGGTGCGCCACTCTTGCAGGGAGCACACTCTTTCGGCGGAGCATAAACAATCACCTCACGCTCTATCGGTATGCCCTCTTCATTAAGGACGGTGGGGTTACCCCTGGAGTCGACTATCGCTTCTTCTTCGACCGCCGCAGCATCTTCGCCCTCGGCCACAACCGGCAGTGGCGCCTGTTCGTCTTCATCGCCAGGCAATTGTTCTTGATCCGCCATTAGCTCGCCCCCTCGCGGTTACTTGCCATCGACAATCACCTCAATCCTGCGGTTGCGCGCGCGGCCCGCAGAGCTATCGTTATCGGCAATGGGCCGCGTATCGGCAAACCCAGCTACGGTTATCTTATCCTGCTCAAAGCCCGAACTGTTGATGAAAAAATCCGCGACAGATGCCGATCGGGCCGCCGATAAATCCCAATTTGATTTAAACCGCTCGCTAAAGGCTACTGGCACATTGTCGGTGTGGCCCTCGACTCGAATTTTGCCCTTTGACGCGGAAAGAGAAGTGCCGACACGGGACAAAAGCGCTTCGAATTCGCGCTTTAAATTTGCGCTACCTGATACAAAAGATCCTTGACTGGCGAGACGCACGGTGATTTTGTCGCCGATTTTTTCAACTTCAACCAAGCCTTTTTGAATATCCTTTGCAAGATCCGCTCGAACCTTTTGAAACTGATCTTCGACATCCTGATTTTCTTTGTCGGTCTTGCCTCCGGGGCTGTTTAACGCGCTGTCTTCGTTTGCGCGTCCACGTTCTGACTGACCCTGAGCGAGCTTTTGCCTGCGCACCTCAACCTCGGCTGACAACTTTGATTGAGCATCAACCACCTTGGCGGCAATGTCGATCGTCGCCTGACTAATCGGTCCACCGGACGCTTTGCTCACGTCGCTGTCACCCGCTCCACCGCTGGTACCGGCACCACGCAATTCAACCACCACGCGGTTGTCCTCTATCCGCACGTCGACCTGACCCTCGTTAATCTCCTCTTGTAAAACCTGTTCAAGGGATCTAAACGCTTCCTTTGTTTCAAAATCGGCTTCTTTTTCTTCAGTTTTTTTAACCACCCTGCGCATGGTGATATCGTC
>CALGJN010000122.1:0-6169 GCA_937920185.1 uncultured Cellvibrionales bacterium
TTTGGATTCTTGGACGCCGGAATTCTCGATACAGCTCTTGATATAGCTCTCGATACAGTTCGCCCAGTAGCTCTGCATTCGGTCCTCCTTGGCCAATGACCATTATCCAACCGACGACTGATCGGTGTTTTTACCTAGGTTAGCTAGCCGCGCGTTCCAATCGTCGCACGCTGGCTGTTAGGCCGCGATGCGCACCTCGATGGCTCAGGCCATGATTCAGAGTTTTAATCAGATTGGTTGGATATTTCTATCATTGTTAGGGCGTTTGATTTTTACCAACGCCAGTGTCAGATCACAGCAATACAAAACCGCCTTGCAGATCCAGCTTAGTCGGCGGGTCGGGCGTCATATGAATCACCGCGTTTAATCAAAAGGAATTGGCATGACTGCACTAACGTTTGGCGTTGTTGGAACGTCGCATAAGGATGATGAACGACGTTTTCCCATCCATCCAGAACATTTGTCGCGTATTCCTGAAAAAAATCGTCGCCAATTGATTTTTGAACAGGGCTATGGCGCAGCATTTAATATCAGCGATGCTGAAATAGCCGCGCAGACTGGCGGTATAGCGCCACGCCAACAATTGTTGGCCGAGCTTGGCGCAGTGATCCTAGTTAAACCGGTATTGGCAGACTTAGAGGCACTGCGTGAGGGTGGCACTCTTTGGGGCTATGCGCACTGCGTTCAGCAACGCGACATCACCCAGGCAGCCATCGACCGCAAGCTGACGTTGATCGCCTTTGAGGACATGTTCGTGTGGGGGCCTCAAGGTCAGGTAGGACGGCATACCTTTTACAAAAACAACGAAATGGCTGGCTATTGTGCTGCGCTGCACGCCTTTCAACTGAAGGGTATCGATGGCCATTATGGCGATCAACGAAAGATCATTATATTCAGTTTTGGTGCGGTCAGTCGCGGCGCGATTTATGCGCTTAAAGCGCATGGATTTAGAGATATTACGATTTGTATTCAACGCCCTGACCATGCGGTCCGCGAGGAAATACTCGACTGTCATTATGTCAAGATTGTCGCCGGCAAGGCGGGTCAAGCCCGTATGCTGGTGGTGGAGCACGACGGCAGTTCACGGCCGTTGACCGAACTGATCAGTGAAGCGGATATCATCGTCAACGGCACCTATCAAGAAACCGGCAACCCCATCGACTTTGTGATCGAAGAAGAAGGCGCATGCCTCAAGCCCAACAGTTTGATTATCGATGTCAGTTGCGATGAGGGTATGGGTTTCTTTTTTGCCAAGCCGACGACCTTCAAAAATCCAATGTTTAAATACAACAGCACCGATTACTACGCCGTGGATCATACGCCAAGCTATCTTTGGGAGAGCGCCACGCGTTCAATTTCGGCGGCGCTGGTGGTCTATTTACAGACCGTTCTGGCTGGCCATGCGAGTTGGCAGAACAACCAAACCATCCGCAAGGCGATCAATATCGACGCGGGTGTAATATGCAAGCCGGCGATTTTATCGTTTCAAAACCGCCCACCTGCGGATGGCGTAGCCCATTGATTATGCTGTCAGGAGCGGTCTCGAGATCGAGAGAAGGCGCTGGCTTAGTAGAGGCCACATTATTTGTGACTGTCGGTGGTTAGATCACAGACAGCGCAGGTAGCAAGAGATTACGACGTTACCTACAGCAGCTTCGGGCGATAGAAAAGGCGTAGTCTGGGTTGATTAGCGAACCGTTTCCACAGCGAAGATTAAAATACCGAAAGGCTGGCGGGTTTGAACTCGCCAGCCTTATATGCATGCTGTAAAACATAAGCATGCCTTAAAACATAAGCATGCCTTGAACCGCTCTAGTTACGACCTGACATGACGCCACCATCGACATCCCAAATTGCACCGGTGACCCAACTGGTTTCGTCAGACAATAAAAAGTCGATGGTTTTAGCCACATCCTCCGCCGTTCCAAAACGCCCAATAGGGTGAAAGGCATTAAATGAGTCGAGGGTTTCATCAAATACAGCGTCGTCAATAAAGGCCTTGTAGATCGGTGTTTTGACCACCGCTGGTGACACCGCGTTCACTCGAATGTTGCTCTCGGCGAGTTCCATTGCCATGTTTTGGGTCAGCGTATGCAGGCCGGCTTTGGCCATTGAGTAGGCCGATGACGGGGTCGCTTTAATCGCCTGTTTGGCCCACATGGAACCGATGTTGACGATCGCGCCACCGCCGTTGGCGATCATGTTTCGGACCACTGCCTGGGAGATGAAAAACGTCGCTCGGTTGAGGTCCGAATACTGATCGTAGTCTGCCAGTTGATGATCGACAAACGGCAATGGATTAAAACTGCCCGCTGCGTTTACTAAGTATTTGACCGGTTGCGGCAGTTCGTCGATGTGTTGGATTAACTTTTCGACATCAGCTCGATTGGACAGGTCGGCCTGAAAGGTATCAACGGAACCAATTTTTGCCAGCGCCTGTTGGGCCGTGTCTAGTTTTGAGGCGACTTTGCCAACGATTAAGGTATCGATTCCGCGTTCTACAAGCCGGGTTGCCGTGGCTAGCCCCATACCACTTGAACCGCCGACGATGAGTGCGATGGGTTTATTTGTGTTGTTCATAGGTTTATCCTTGTCATTGCGTTTTAGTTGGCTGCATTTTAGCTCTGCAAGATTTTTTAAAAAGTACGCACAAATTGGTGAGGTAGGTACAAGGTGGTACATCTTTATGAAAGATAAAGTTTTTTTATTTTCGCGAAAATCGGCCCCAGAGCAGACCGCGCGGATGGTCGAGACGATATTTGGTTGTAAATGGTCATTGACGGTCTACCATTTACTGGCCAATCAGATCAACCGGCCGGGTGAAATGGTGCGTTCGGTGGAGGGGTTAAGCACCAAGGTACTGAACAGCTGTTTGCGTAGAAATATCGAATTTGGCATTTTGGAGCGGCTCGAATTTAGCGAAGTACCGCCCAGGGTCGAGTATAGAGTCACCCACTTTGGCGACAAATTTATTCGCGTACTGAATGAAATCGAACAGCTTCAACTCGATATAGACCTTGGTTCCCCGCCAGAACTAGAGCTAGAACCTGAAACAGAATCAGAGTTATAGCCATAGCCATAGCCATAGCCAGAGCCAGAGCCAGAATCAGAGCCAGAGCCAGAGCCATAGCCATAGCCAGAATCAGAGCAATAATTCTAGCCAGCACCGCGCGCGCTGAGATTTCTCTGATTGCAGTTAGATACAAAGTAGCTATGGGGGCTGGCTATTCAAAATGGCCATTCATTATGACTGTCTAACGCGGCTAGTTAATGCAAAGATTTAATGCGGATCTTTAATAAGGCCATTTAATCCGGCTCTTTAATCCGGCTCTCTAATGCGGCTCTCTAATACGGCTCTCTAATACGGCTCTCTAATACGGCTGTGCAGTGCCGAGACGCATGGGCTGCCTTTAATTAAAAGGCAATGCAGGCAAAGACTCGCAGCGCGTCGACTGCAAAGACTGGTTAGTCTTATGGCAGTGAACGCTCTTAAACCCGCCTGTAGTGGTTTTAATGACGACGCCGTGCTTGCTAAAGTACGGATCCGGGTTTATTCTTTTTGACTATGAAAAAGCCTCTCGACACCAGCGCTTTAGCGCAACTTTTTACCGCCGCTCGCAGTCACAATGATTGGCATGACCGCGCCATTAGCGACAGCGATTTACAGCGTCTCTACGATATATGGAAGTACGGGCCGACCAGCGCCAACTGTTCGCCAGCGCGGGTTGTTTTTGTGCGCAGCGAGGCTGCGCGCGAACGGTTAATGCCACACTTATCGTCGGGTAATCAAGCAAAAACGCGCGCTGCGCCAGTCTGCGCGATTATTGGTTATGAGGTAAAATTTTACGACCGTATCCCCGAGTTATTTCCGCATGCGCCGTCGGCGCGAGATTGGTTTACCGGTTCCGCTGAATTTGCCGACACAACGGCGCTGCGCAACAGCACATTGCAGGGTGCGTACCTGATGATTGCCGCCCGTGCTATGGGGTTAGACGTCGGGCCGATGTCTGGGTTTGATGCCGCTGGAGTCGAACGAGAGTTTTTTCCCGACGGCGATATACGCGTGAATTTTCTCTGTTCGCTGGGCGTGGGGAAAACTGAGGCGGTGTTCGAGCGCTTGCCGCGACTGGCCTTTGACGACGCTTGCGAGTTAGCCTGAGGTCGGCGACGCTCGCTGTTGAATCCGCCGCACAGCGATCTTGCTGGGTGGGGTTTGAGCCGCTGGGTCGATGTTGTTTAGGGACGGAAAAATTGCTATGACGCCCGCCGTTCAAGTCGTTCAAAGCGCTAACATAGATTATTGGCTACACCACTATGAGCACGATACCAGCAGCCAATCCTATGGCCTTGAAGCGGCGGTAAAATTGACGGTTGCTGCCGAACGGGTATTCAAAACGCTGGTGGTGACGATGGACGACAACTATTTAGCCGTCGGCGTGATTCCAGTGGCCCGCCTGTTGAGTATGAAGCGCATAGCCAAGGCAGCGGGCGCGAAAAAGGCGGCGATGGCGATGCCTCAGGACGTCGAGCGCAGTACCGGCTATGTACTCGGTGGCGTCAGCCCTTTGGGGCAGAAGAGGAGACTCAAAACGCTCATTGATAGCTCGGTTGGGCAACATGCCACGGTATTTGTCAGTGGCGGTCGTCGCGGTCTGGAAATAGAGTTGCGGCCCGATGATCTGCGGGCACTGACCGCAGGTGCACTGGCGCAGATATGCCAATGAGCGCCGCAACTTACATGATTATCAGTGCCTGCGGTTTTTCGTTGATGGGTCTGTGCGTCAAGCTTGCTTCCCTGCGCGGTTTTCCAGTGATGGAGATGATTGCCGCGAGAGCGGCAGTATCGCTGGTGCTCAGCTATTGGGATGTGCGCCGCTTAGGTCTGGCGCCGCTGGGCAATAAAAAAGCGCTGTTGTTGCTGCGCAGTATTTTGGGATTGTTGGCGCTGATCGCCGTGTATACCAGTCTGACCCGTTTGCCGCTGGCCGAGGCGACCCTGATTCAATACCTTAATCCGTTGTTTACGGCATTGTTTGCCTGGCTTTTTCTCGACGAGAGAATTCATATGCAGACCGTTATCTGCGTTTTGTTGGGTCTGCTCGGTCTCGTCTGTATTGCCCAACCGATGGCTCTAGGCGGCCCCACGCTGCCGTTGGTGGCGGTCGGTATCGGACTGTTCGGCGCTGCCGGTAGCGGTGCTGCCTACACTCTGATTCGTTATTTGAGCCGCTTTGAGCACCCCTCAGTGATCGTCCTGTACTTTCCATTGGTATGTCTACCGGCAACGCTGGCGCTCGGTTGGCGGGAGTTTATTATGCCGATCGGTTGGGACTGGCTATTGTTGTTGGCGATTGGGGTGTTTACCCAAATCGGTCAAATTGGATTGACCCGCGGAGTTGCGTTGGAATCGGCTGCTAAAGCCACGGCGCTGAGCTATATTCAGGTCGTTTTTGCGGCCTGTCTTGGTATTTTGGTTCTCGGTGAGACGCTGTCGACCGGCACCTTATTGGGTGCGCTGTTAATCCTCGGCGGTGCGCTGATCAATCAGGCGCGGCCACGCCGGCTTGACGCAACCGTCGATCAAACCGAGCGCGATGAACGCGCCTAGATCACAACCACTTTATTGCGCGAATTAACTCATTATCAAAACCGCGGCTGCGGTAAAGCTTGCGCGCGGTATGGTTGTTGTTGAAAACGTGCAGCGTCAGCGATTGCGCACCGCGCGAGCGCGCTGTCGCTTCGACATGTTGCATCAGTGCGCTACCGATGCCCCGGCCGCGCAACGCGGGATCGACGATCAACGCCTCTAAATGCGCGCTTGGCTGCTGGCTAAGTAATTCTCTGCGCATCGTCACCATCGCCATGCCGACGATACCCCGATCGCTGTCGGTGATAACGTCGATAAATGAATCGCTGGCATCACCGCGCAAAACCTTATCCAACAATGCAGCATCGCCATGCCACAGGTGCTCGGGTTGACGATTGACGGGGATATCAAAATCGGCCAACTGCGGCATCATCGCCAGCAGGCGCTCGCGATCACCGCGGATAGCCGGTCGAATATGCAGGTTTTCGTGGTCGCAGTCAGCGGTCATAGCGATCCTTTATTTGCTGAGTTATTTACTCAGTGTGAGCTGTAGATTCGATACTGTCGGAATCTGTTGCACAT
>CALGJN010000123.1:0-6708 GCA_937920185.1 uncultured Cellvibrionales bacterium
GGTCGTTCACCATTTTGGGATGCTATTGGTCAGCAGTTTTTTGGTATGAGTTTTTCAGAAGCTGATTTATTTGGCGCGGTGCACGGTAATCAGTTTATTGCCGACCTAATGCCCAAGCAACCTATGTACGTCAACTTACTGCCGCAAGAGGCGCGAGACGTCATCGGCAGACCCCATGATCAAGGCAGGCCCGCCTTAGCAATGCTTGAGAAAGAAGGCTTTCATTGGCGCGGGCAGGTCGATATTTTCGATGGTGCGCCCAGTGTTGATGCGTTTATTGATCAGTTGGGCACCATTAAAGCGAGTACCCGCACGCAGGTTGCGGCGTCGACCGGTGATTTTGAAAGCCAGCAATACCTCATTTGTGGCGGTGATGCGGCTAACTTTTCGGTCTGCATTAGTCATCTAGATATTTTACAAAATAGCGCTGTTGCCTTGCCGAGCCAAACGTTACAGGCGTTGAATTTACAGATTAATGACCCAGTTAGATACGTGGCGCTGTAATCAAGATTTTTGGTAAATATCGATTGGTGATGATTCTTTTTAGTGTTTAAAAAACAGGAAGTAAAGCGTGTCGCAGACGGTGGAAATGAATTTTGATGGTGTGATTGGTAGCAGCCACAATTATGCCGGCTTATCAGAGGGTAATTTGGCCTCGGCCGACAACGCTAAGCTGGTATCACGTCCGCGTCAGGCTGCCAAAGAGGGATTGGCAAAGATGTTTCGGTTGCATCAATTGGGTTTAAAACAGGGTGTTTTAATTCCTCAGGAGCGGCCGCATATCCCAACATTGAGACAATTGGGTTTTGTCGGTAGCGATCATGCGATTGTTGAAAAAGTGTCAAAATCCGAGCCACACCTCTTAGCTATGTGCTACTCGGCTTCGTCGATGTGGGCTGCAAACGCCGCTACTGTTGCGCCGAGCGCTGACACCTCCGACGGCCGAATTCATTTTACTCCAGCAAATCTAAAAAGCATGTTTCATCGCTCGATAGAGCCTGAGTCGACCAGTAAAATATTAAAAACTATTTTTAATAACCAACAGTACTTTGTGCATCACCCGGCGCTGATTGGTGGCGTCCATTTTGGTGATGAGGGCGCTGCAAACCATAATCGCCTGTGCATGGACTATGGCAAGCAAGGTGTCGAGCTGTTTGTCTACGGTCACAGTGATTTTGGTCAGTCGCGAGTCCCTACTGATTTTCCTGCTAGACAGTCTTTAGAAGCGTCTATGGCGATCGCACGCAAACACGGTTTGGCATTCGATAGGGTGGTGATGGCGCGGCAAAGCGCAGAGGCAATAAACGCCGGCGGATTTCATAATGATGTCGTCAGCGTGAGCAATAAGAATGTACTTTTTATGCATGAGCGTGCCTTTGCCAATAAATCCGATTTATTGCACGATCTGACGAGCGCCTTTGGTGATCAACCTATTTACTTTATACAGGTGCCAGAAAAGTCCGTGTCGCTGGACAATGCGATCAAGTCCTACTTATTTAATTCCCAGTTGGTCAATCTTCCCGGCAGCGAAGACATGACGCTGATATTGCCGATCGAAAGCCAACAAAATAAAACCGTGTACAGCTATTTGCTTGATCTTATTGAACAAGACACGCCAATTAAAAATTTGCAGTTCGTCGATGTACGGCAGAGCATGCGCAATGGTGGCGGTCCTGCTTGCCTGCGTCTGCGAGTGGTGCTAAATGAGCGCGAATTAGCGCAGGTGAACCCCCATTTTGTATTAAATGATAAGTTGTTTTCTCGCTTAAATAATTGGGTAGATAAACATTATCGCGATGAGCTGCGGTCGGCAGATTTGGCGGATCCATATTTATTAAACGAAAGTAGGGCTGCGTTGGACGAGTTAACTCAAATCATGGCGATAGGGAGTTTTTATGAGTTCCAGCAGGCGTAAAGCGATGAACGCATACCAACGGCAATTATTCGGGGCGCAGACCTTTCTCGAATATACCCTGGATCATCAGTTGTCAGTTGAAAAAAAACGCTTGCTGATATTCGACAACGTGCTGGTAGAGCTGTGGGATAACGGGGTGCTGTATTTTCAGCCGCAGGCGGTATCGTCACCCGATTCTATTTTATTATCCGTAGGCGTGCACGGCAATGAAACTGCACCGATAGAAATTGTCGATCGCTTAGTGAGCGATATTCTTTCAGGCAAAACATGCCTTAAGCATAATCTACTGGTTGTGATTGCAAATCCACCAGCGATTAGCGCCAGCAGCAGAGAAGTCGACGAAAATATGAACCGTCTTTTTAATAATCAGTTACATAAAAACCATAAGGCGAGCGCTGAGCGCCTTAGAAGTATTGATTTAATGGCCTATTCGACGGATTTTTTCAATCGCCATGCCGAGCATAAATTCCATTACGATTTACACACCGCGATCAGAGACTCCGCTTATGAGGTGTTTGCTATATCGCCAAATATTTCTTCGGCATCGCTTGTGGAACAGCAGTACTCGACATTGGCTCAATGGGGTATTGAGGCAATATTAAGTACGGATAAAAATAATGCCACCTATTCAGCGTTCACAGCACGGTACTGTGGTGCCGTCAGTTTTACTCTAGAGCTTGGCCAGGTAAAGCCTTTTGGAGAAAACGACTTAAACAAGCTGAGCGCAGTAATCACTGGTCTAGATAGGCTCGTCAGTGGGTGCGAGAGGCATGTGACTGAGGCAAAAAAACCGCGGCGCTTTAGGGTAATTGCGGAAGTTTATAAGCGCAGTAAAGACTTTCAACTGTGCTTTCCCCCTGCGACAGCGAACTTTTCCGAATTTTCTCGTGGCGACCTGTTGGCGGTGGACACAGACTACCAATACCGGGTGGCCTGTGATGGTGAACGAATTCTATTTCCGAATGAAAATGTTGCCATAGGGCAGCGAACCCTGGTCATTGTTCGACCTCTGGATAATTAAAAAGCGAGTAATCCATGCATAAAACGAAAGTCTCTATCATTGGTGGGTCCGGTTATCTTGCCGCTGAGTTACTGCGAAATTTGTTGGGTCGTGACGATGTGGAAATATTGCGCGTCTCGAGCAAAGACCATATTGGTAAGTCTATCGGTGAGGTGAATCGAGCGTTTTGGGGACGCAGCGATATTGTCCTTGAAGATATTTCACCGAAAGAGTGCGCTGCGGGTGCAGATATTGTGTTTTTGGCAATGCCCCACGTCATTACCGCGCGCGTTGCCATGGAATTATTTGATCTCGATGTGAGAATTATTGACTTATCCGGCGACTTCCGCCTTAAAGAACTGGCTGATTACAGGCGCTACTACGCTGATCAACATCCATGCGCGGAACGTTTAGGTTCGTTTGTTTATGGCATGCCAGAGTTGTTCGCCGACAAAATTAGAGAGGCTAAGTATGTTGCCAATCCCGGCTGTTTTGCGACCTGCGTAGCGACTGCATTGCTGCCCTTTGCCGACGCCGGCTATATGCAGCAAGCGGCGGTAAGAATCGTCGCCTTGACCGGCTCAAGTGGCTCAGGTGTGCATCCCCAGGCAGGAAATCATCACACTGTGCGTACTAATAATTTAAAAGCTTACAAAGTTTTTGACCATCAGCACACACCAGAAATACTGCAAACCTTAGGCTCGGCAGGCGCGGGTGAGGTTAAGCTCGACTTTGTTCCTGTATCGGCGCCGATTGCCCGTGGAATGATGTCAATCTCTCAGTTGGATATGCCGGTTGGTCTGGGTGAGGATGAATTGCGCGCCATCTATGCAAGCTATTACCGCGAATTTCCACTCATTTCGGTATTGCCGAAGGGTATTGCCCCAGAGGTCGTGGCGGTAAAAAATTCTGCCCGTATAGAAATAGGTATAGATATCAGTGCGACACACCGCGATGGCAAACAAACGTTGTGCGTCACCAGCGTATTGGATAATTTAATAAAGGGTGGCGCAGGCCAAGCTATGCAGAACTTTAACCTAATGACAGGTAAGGCAAATAATTATCAGTTGGATCATTTAGGTATGTGGCCGTGATCGATCCACACAATGATTGCGCTGACGACAAACCCCTCGCGGTAATAAAGGTCGGCGGTGATATATTACTCGATGATCGCCAGTGTATTGGAATCACGAAAAATATTTTGCGACTGATTGAGAATAACTGGCGCGTGGTGGTGCTGCATGGCGGTGGCCCCCAAGTCTCTGAAATGCAGGCTCGTGTGGGCATACAGCCTCGTAAAGTCGCTGGGCGACGTATCACTAGCGAAGCAGACCTGGTGTTGGTAAAACAAGTCTTATGCGGCCAAGTCAACGTTGATTTAGTCTCTGTATTGCAAGCCCAAGGGGTCAACGCCTTTGGCTGTCATGGCGCATCGGGCAAACTTATTGTCGCCGCAAGACGACCCCCTATCAGGGTTTCGGGTGGTGGTCTTGAGCTGATTGATTTCGGCGAAGTGGGCGATGTCACTGCAATTAACACGACGCTACTGGGCCGTTTATTGGCAGCCGATCAAATACCGGTCATCGCGTCTTTAGGTATCAATCATAGCGGTGAGGTGTTTAATATTAACGCCGACACTACCGCTGCGCAGATTGCCCGACAGATGTCGGCACGCTTGCTTATCTTTGTCACCAGCATCGGTGGTATTTTTAAAGATATCAAGGACCCTGCCAGCCGTTTTACGCATTTAGATGCGGTGACGGCGAGACAGCATATTGATAACGGTATTATTGTCGGCGGTATGATTCCAAAAGTGGAGGAGGCCTTGTCGCTATTGGAGTCTGGGGTAGACACCATCGCTATCGCTGATTCGCGGGATGGCCAAGCGTTTAGTAATATTGCTGCCGGCAAAAGACACCACGGTACTTTGATTACAGCCCAGTAACAGTGCTACGCCAATTTTATCTTGGAGCATTTTTTGCACGTTATCGCCATGTAATCCCTCTGATTGAGCATTGGGCACATGGCGCCGCTGTGATGCTTTGTATCGATACATATCAATGACTAATGATTATGAGATCACGGAATGTCCATTCTGTGCTTACGGATCGCTACTTATATCTCGATCCAGCCTGTGAATAGGCAGTTATCGCAACAGGATGTGCGGATAAAAACCTTCATGTCAGCTATGCGGCTGGCGTCCCTGAGGGGCTAGATCAACCGGTACCCGATTACTGGATGATGCCGCGGTATGCCAGGCCACTGTTGTTGGCCGGTATTTTAGGGGCTTGACTTAGAACTGTAGCGGCTTAACGGTGTGTCACACGTTACTGGTGGTGGTTTGCTGAACATTTCTCGTATCAACCAAGGTTTCGCTTATCAAATGACTCGCTCGCGTTTAAAGAGCAGGCACCGGCCTTTATGCGAGAGATTACCGCGCGCGCCAACACCACCGATATGGCGCTATTCCATGCCTCTAACATGGGTTTTGGGCTGGACTGTATCGCCTCTGCCGACAAGGTTGATGACGTTGTACAAGTCCTAAAAGACAACGGCGAACGGCGCGCACGAACGAGCTATGTCAAAGCCAGTTCTGGCGAGGTTTAACTACCGGACGGCTCGCAGGTTAAAATCTAAACCCCACAGCCCGCTAGCTTTTTAAATCGCTTAGTGGGCTTCTAACCGCATGGCCGCCACGATTTAACACGTGAGTGTAAATTTCGGTGGTGCGGATATCACTGTGCCCTAGTTGAGCCTGTATTGTTCTAATATCAGCGCCTCTTTCAAGCAAGTGAGTCGCAAAAGAGTGCCGTAACGTGTGGCAGGAAGCAGGTTTTCGGATGTTAGATGCGTACACGGCTTTTTTAACCGCTCGTTGAATAGACTGCTCACCGATGTGATGACGCCTTTTGGCATTGCTACGTGGGTCAGCGCTAAATGACTGCGCTGGAAATAGATATTGCCAATGAAACTCCGTTGGTGCTCGAGGGTACTTTTTGGATAGCGCAAAAGGTAAATAAACGCCACCCCAGTCGGGATCTAGGCAATCTTTTTTAAAGAGTGTTTCTGCATGGGCTATTTGAGCCTCCAAGTGAGCACACAATTCTGGCGCTAATGTCGTTATGCGCGGCTTACGACCTTTCCCATCCCGGACCAATACGGAAAGCCTCTCGAAATCAATATCCTGCACACGTAGCCGAACGGTTTCCATCACCCGCAAACCAGAACCATACATTAATGCCGCGCAAAGTTTTGCATTACCCTCTAAGCAGCGTAATACCGAACTAATTTCCGATGGCGTAAGCACTGTGGGTAATTTTTTGGGTGTTGTGGCTCTAGTGAAATCACTAAAATCACCCAGTTCAATGTCCAGTACTCGACGGTAAAGAAATACCAGAGAGTTCAACGCGGTCTTTTGAGTGCTGGGTGCCACATGACGCGTTAAGGCTAAATAATTTAAAAACTCTCGAACTTCCGCGCAATGCATGTCTTTCGGGTGGCGCATTTTATGATAGCGAATAAAAAACTTTATCCAGTAAAGGTAAGTCTCTTCGGTTCTAATACTGTAATGTTTTGAGCGCAGTTCGTCCTGAACCTGCTTAAGGAAAGGAGATGTCATATAGCCTCCGATGCTGTATGAATAAACAGTATTATGGCTGGCGAAGTAAGAGTCAAGACTAGAAGACAAAAGTGACGTGATATAACACGTCACTTTTAAATATTAGCTGCTAAGCTAAAGTTACTATTAACCAAAATCAATATTGACGGAGTGATTGGCTTGGAGTTTTACGTC
>CALGJN010000124.1:0-6723 GCA_937920185.1 uncultured Cellvibrionales bacterium
TGGAAATATGGGGTGGCAAGGTTCATCCAAGCCCATCGCAAGTAACCGAGTACGGTCGGTCGTTATTAGCACTAGATAATGATCACCCCGGCTCCCTGGGAATAGCCATCTCAGAGGCGGTCAGCGAAGCGGTCGCCGATGAGAACACGCGCTACGCGCTGGGCAGCGTGCTCAATCATGTCTTGATGCACCAGACGATCATCGGCGAGGAAGCGCTTTTGCAGATGGCCAAGATCGGCGAGACCCCCGATATATTAGTTGGCTGCACTGGCGGCGGTTCCAACTTTGGTGGCTTGGCATTTCCTTTTATGCGCGAGAAATTTAAGGGCAAGATGAATCCCGTCATTCGCTGCGTAGAACCCACCGCCTGTCCAACGCTGACCAAAGGAGAGTACCGCTACGATTACGGCGATACCGCCGGAATGACACCGATGATGAAGATGCACACCCTCGGTCACAACTTTATCCCCGAGCCGATTCACGCCGGTGGCCTGCGCTACCACGGCATGGCGCCACTGGTGTCACACGTCTATGAACTGGGCCTCGTAGACGCCATGTCGATCGGACAGAAAGAGTGCTTTGCGGCTGGCATTATGTTTGCCAAGAGCGAGGGTATCGTGCCAGCACCCGAGCCGACCCATGCCATAGCCGCGGCTATTAGAGAGGCGTTAGCGTGCAAGGAAAGCGGTGAGGAACGCACCATTCTCACCGCACTTTGTGGTCATGGACACCTCGATTTGGCGTCCTACGAAAAATACCTTCACGGGGAGATGCAGGATCTCGACCTGGACCAAAAAGCCATCGACGAAGCCTTGCGCAGCGTCCCACAGGTCGACCGCTAGGTAGCACCAGGCAAGCTAGGGGCACGCGCCGAACGCGTGCCCCTAGCTGAGTTCGGCGGTCACACGCAGCACTTCGTCGAGCGAACTACTGCCCGCTTCTGCGGCGCTCACGCCGGCCTCGCGCAACATCCTCATGCCCTCATCGACCGCCACCGCCCTGATCGCCTGTACGTTCAAAGGATCGATGACCAGCGCCAACAAGGACTGTGATAACGGCATAATTTCGTACACAGCGGTGCGCCCCAAGTAGCCAGTATGGCGACACTTATGGCAACCCACAGCACGATACAGCGGCGATCGGCGATCGTTTAAATCGATGCCCAGCGCGTCTGCCGCGGCCCTATTAGAGTCATCAACGACAACCCTGCAGTCCTTGCACAGGATCCGTATCAAGCGCTGAGCCACGACCCCAACAAGCGTCGCTCGCAGTAAGTGCATGGGCACCTCGAGGTCGACCAATCGACTGATCGCTGAGGGCGCATCTTGGGTGTGCAACGTCGACAGCACCAAGTGCCCGGTCAGTGCCGCTTGTATCGCCATATGCGCAGTCTCTGCATCGCGGATTTCACCGACCATAATAATGTCCGGATCCTGACGCATCAGTGCGCGAATGGCCTCGGCAAAGCCAAAATCTATCGCTGTATTAATCTGACTTTGATTAAAATCATCGATCAACATTTCTATCGGGTCTTCGATGGTACTCAAGTTGACCGCCGTTGCGGCCAAGTATTTCAAACTTGAATACAGCGTTGTCGTCTTGCCAGACCCAGTCGGCCCAGTCACCAAAACAAGGCCCTGGCCGATGTTCAGAATGCGCCGCCAACGCGTCAAATCGGGGCCAGCGAGGCCTAGCTGGTCAAAGCTCTGCATCATCAGCGAGGCATCAAAAATTCGCACCACCAGTTTTTCGCCAAGCGCCGTGGGCATACTCGACAGGCGCAACTCCACAGCAGCGCTGTTCGCCGATAGCGTCTTGATCCGCCCAACCTGAGGTCGTCGTCGCTCGGTGACATCCATCCGCGCAAGGATTTTCAAACGACTGACCATCGACGTCATCACCGCGTCTGGCAATCGATAGACCGGGTGCAATATGCCGTCGACACGAAACCGTATGCGCCCCTCTGGCAGGCGTGGCTCGAGATGAATATCGCTAGCGCGTTGTTCGAAAGCAAATTGCAACAGCCACTCGACGAGCTTGATCACGTGTTGATCGTCGGCAGTGAAACCGTCGTCATCGCCGATTTCTAATACATGCGCCGGCACTGCATCGTCTGCCATCGGTGCTATCGCCGCGCCGGCACCTATCACCGAGGCCTTCAGCGAATAAAACCTCTCGCGGTATTTTTTAATCTGCTCTGGACTTGCCACCACCCGCCGCACAGATCTCTCTACAAACTCTTGCAGGCTCTCGAGCCAACTCACGTCAAACGGTTGCATAGTGGCGACAACGATCTCATCGGCGCTGGCATCCAGGCATAAGATACCGTAACGCCGGGCATAAGAGAGAGACATGATGGCAGTGATACGACTCACATCGACGCGCAATGGATCGATGTGGACGCGCTCCAAACCGCACCAATCGGCCAGCCAATCGGTCAGAACGTCGAGCGTTAAACGCCCCTCACCGGCGCACCCAGGGAGCCCTAAGCTGGCAATAAGCTCCAGCGGATGGCACTCCTCAACGCTACGCAAAGCCGCATCTCGAACGCATTGGCCGCCATCCTGGGTTATCAAGCCTGTGGCGATCAGTGCCGCCACCACCTCCTCGAGATGCAGATTGCCACTGGTTGCGATAAACTCCATCGTCGAGCGCCTCCCGTCGGTGTATCTTCCCTCGCAGCAGTATGTGGTGGCCACGGGGCAATTGCCAGTCGGCACATCCCATTAGGAGTCAGCCATGCAGTTTAATGAGTTATTTTCGCGAATTATTGCCTGCAACTCGATAAGTAGCGTCGACCCCGCCATCGACCAAGGCAATCGGCCACTGGTGGATTTGCTGGCGAATCAGTTGCAGGATATGGGCTTTGAGTGCGAAGTGATGGCGCTTTCGGCCAACAAAGCCAACCTGATCGCCACTCGGGGGCGAGGGCCCGGTGGATTGGTTCTGGCGGGCCATACAGATACCGTTCCTTGCGATGAGAGTCTCTGGAACAGTGATCCATTTGTGCTCACGGAGCGAGACAATGCCTGGTATGGTCTGGGTTGCTGCGATATGAAAAGCTTTTTTGCCCTCGCCATCGAGGCGCTCCGCGGCTACTCCGAAGATACCTTTAAGCAACCGTTAATCATACTCGCAACCGCCGACGAAGAGTCGTCGATGAGCGGCGCCAAGGCTCTGGTGGACGCCGGTAGACCGCTGGCACGGCGCGCGTTGATCGGAGAGCCAACCGGTATGCAACCGGTATCGATGCACAAGGGCATCATGATCGAAAAATTAACCATCACTGGCGCCTCAGGGCACTCGAGTAACCCCCAGCTCGGACGCAACGCGATGGAGACCATGCAGCGTATCCTCGCGCACCTGCTGGCGCTGCGCGAGCGCATGCGCGAACACAAGCACCCAGGTTTTAGCATCGACTATCCGACCCTCAACCTTGGCTGTATCCGCGGTGGTGACAACACCAATCGCATCTGTGGGCACTGCTTTTTGGCGTTCGAGATCCGTCCCTTACCGGGCATGGATATAGACCAATTGCAGCGCGATCTAGAGCGCGGAATTGCCAGCTTAGCCGAGGCCGATCGCGTAGACTGGCAACTGGAGCGTTTAATAGTGCCGCCTTTTTGCGCGCAACCTGACTCACAGATGCTAGCTCTGTGCGAAAAACTCACCGGCCATAGTGCCGGTTCGGTGGCCTTTGCCACCGAGGCCCCCTATCTGCAACAGTTGGGTATGGACGTGGTGGTGCTTGGTCCGGGCGATATCGATGTCGCTCACCAACCCAACGAATACCTGGATTTAGAGCGCATAGATCCGAGCGTTGATTTTTTATCTCAACTTATCGGCCACTGTTGCTTATAATCCCCCCATGAATAGTCAAACCTACGTAAATTTTTTCCGTCAGACCTCGCCGTACATCCATGCGCATCGAGGCAAGACCTTCGTTATCGCGCTCGCAGGGGATGCCGTATTGGACGGCAACTGTCACCGCCTACTAGCGGATATTGCGCTGCTGCAGAGCCTTGGGGTGCGCATTGTACTAGTCCATGGCGCGCGCCCACAGATTGACCAACGCTTAGCTCAGAGCAACCTGACCAGCGATTTCAAGGGCCACCTGCGGATTACCGACATCGAAGCCATGATCTGCGTCAAACAAGCAATTGGCAGTACCCGTTTGCAATTAGAGGCTGAACTGTCGATGGGCCTGCCCAACTCGCCCATGCACGGCGCCGAAGTCCGCGTGATGGGGGGCAACTTTGTGGTTGCCAAGCCCATCGGCGTGATCGATGGTGTCGATCACCAGCACAGCGGCGAAGTTCGCCGCGTCGACCATGTGGGGATACAATCACAACTCGACAGCGGTGCCATGGTACTGGTCTCGCCGATCGGTTTTTCGCCAACCGGTGAAGCCTTTAATCTGTCGTATATCGATGTTGCCAGCCACGCAGCGGTCGCCATCGGCGCGGATAAACTGATCTGTATCAGCGCGGTCTCGAACATCTCGCAGAATGGCGGGTTGTTACGCAGCTTATCTATACCGGCAGTCAAAGAGTACCTGAAGCACTCGAAGGCACCCTCACAGCTCGAGCAAACATTACTCTGCGCTTCACAGCAAGCGTGTAAAGGCGGGGTCGAACGGGTCCACCTGATTGGTTATCGCGACGACGGCGCTCTGCTCAGCGAGTTATTTACTCGCGAGGGGAGCGGCACCCTGATTATCCAAGATTATTCTGAGACCTTGCGTCCGGCGAGCATCGACGACGTCGGTGGAATACTCGATTTAATCCAACCCCTCGAAGAGTCCGGTGTCTTGGTCAAGCGCTCGCGAGAACTTCTCGAGACGGAAATTTCACGCTTTATGGTCGCCCTGCACCCAGAGGGTTTTTTGGTCGGCTGCGCGGCGCTCTACCCTCTGGGATCAACCGGCAGCGGTGAAATCGCCTGCGTCGCCACGCACCCCGACTTTTTATCTCAGGGAACCGCCTCGAGACTGCTGGCGGCGATTGAAAACCAAGCGCATAGCCAATCAATCGACCGCCTCTACGTGCTCACCACGCAGGCCGCCCATTGGTTTCAAGAGCAGGGATTTGTTGAGGCCAAAGTCGACGCCCTACCGGAGGATAAACAGTTGCTTTACAACTACCAACGCAGCTCGCGGGTGCTTTGCAAGCGCCTATAATATTGCGGCTGCTGTAATATAGCAGGTGCTCGGGCAAGGCGCTGTGCTGAGACACAGCGCCGCGTACGAGTAATGCCAAGCCCGCCAGTTTCAACCGGCCACCCCACAGATACACGCAAATCGAGGGATCGCGCCAACCATTGGCGGCAGTCATTGTCACCACCATCAATACCCAAAGCGAACACAAAAAACCCGCCGATAAAAGGCGGGTTCTTGAGCTTACTTCTGCGCTACCTAGGCCTTACCGCAGCCGCGAATGTCTAAGCCAACATCGCGCAGTTTTTGCAGCCGACTTCCCTCGCTCTCAGCAAACTTAATCCACTGGCGAGGATACTTTTTACTCTTTTTATCCTTGGCCTTTTTCAACGAATTTTTGAACGCTGAAATCGCGTCTTTAAAGCAGTTGAGGTTGATCAGCGCGTTGCCCATCACTAGATAATTCGAATCTGGACGCTTAACCCCGCCTTTTTTCGCCGCGCGACTGGCCGCCCGATAGGCATCTTTGTCACGGCCGAGATCGAGGTATATACCCGCGAGTCGCGCCTGTAAATTGCCGTTGTCCGCCACCTTAGAGGCAGCCTCCAAGGCGCCGACCGCGCCGCTAAGATCGCGCGATTGATACCAAGCAGTACCGAGCACCTCGAGGTTTTTAGCCGATCGCTCGACAATGCCATCTTGCATGCCGCGATCGATAATCTTGGCTGCGCGGTAAGGCACCTCGGCACCGAGATACATATAGGCCATGCTCATGACCTCGCCCTCTTTTTTCAGCTCGTCGTTCAAGTACACCAGTTCCGTCGCCACCAACCGATCCATCTCGCGCTCGCGTTCGCCGTACATACCGCCCAACTGCTTCCAGTAACTCCACTTAGGGTAATGCTTCACCAGCTTTTCAAGGATCGATATCACCGTTGGGTAGTCATTTTTTTCGTAATATAGCACCCTTTGCAAACCCCAATAACGCTCCTTGGGTAATATGCCGCGTGATTCTACATCGCTAATCGCTAGCTCAACCATGTTCAAGGCGTCGCGCTTGCGATCCAATTGGTAGTATATCTGGGCGAGAAAATAGCGTTGATCGGCGCCGATAATGGTCGCCTCGGCCAACCATGCCTCAAGTTGTAACGCGGCATTCGGGTAGTCTTCTTCGGATGCGTACAACTGCGCCAGCGTGTAGCGGGTATCCAACTTTACCTCGGGTGGCGTACCGACACCGTCGACCACCTTGCGGTAGGCTTTAATCGCGTTCGGGAAATCGTCCAGAGAATAATAGATGTAGCCAAAAAATTTCCAAATCTGAGTCTGCTCGTAATCACTTTTGCAGGTCTTGCTGCTGGATTCGATGTTTTTCAGCGCGTTCAACGATTCTGCCCAAAGCTCTTCTTCGAGAGACACCTGCAGCTTTTCCAGCGCCTTGCCACACTTGGCGCCGACCGACTGGCGCTTGTTGGTCTTGGCATTTTTGTACTTTTTTTCTTTTTTCTCGTCTTGAGCGGCCTGAACCGAGCCCGATATGGTCGCCTCTGGAGCCAATAAAGACACCG
>CALGJN010000125.1:0-6722 GCA_937920185.1 uncultured Cellvibrionales bacterium
AAACGCAAAGTAAACGAAAAGTAAACTCAAAGTCAGTGGAACGTAAACTCAAAGTCAGTGGAACGTAAACTCAAAGTCAGTGGACAGTCACTGGCAGCTAACCACAAAGTGCACTAGAGTCCGGGGTGCGTGGCGATCCCGTTTTAGAGCTAACCCACATTGGATAAAAAGCTACCCGCGGTGCATCGCCTCTGATTTTTGCCTCAGTCAATAGCGTGATTCGTCGATTGGGTCACTTGATCGAGAGCCCATAATAGAGAGCCCCTAATAGAGAGCACTTAATAGAAGGCCCTTGAGCGGGGCGCACGATAGATAATATTCGCCAGCCGGCACAACTTTTCCGGTGTGGATGGACCCTGCAACCCAATCATACTTAGACCTTTCGGCAACAATAGTTACGGTTATATTAGTTATGGCTATATTAGTCACGGCTATATTAGTTACGGCTATATTATTTAGGGTTATGTTAGGCAGCGTTATGTTAGGGCAGCAAGGGCTATGACAGTAAGGGCTATGGCATTAAGGGCTATGGCATTAAGGACTATGGCATTAAGGACTATGGCAGTTAGCGCTATGGTACTTAAAGCTATGGCCGGCCTAAATTTTGATTCAAACAGCGCTCAACAATCTAACGCCATCAAGGCTCGATGGCCTACTTTAAAGATTGAATAAAAGGGGAGCTATAAAAAGCATAGCGCGTCGCTCACAGCGACAGACTGCGCTTTATTCCTCTGAATAAACCTCATAGCTCTGCATATCTAAGGCGTATGCCGCGGTCGCCATATCGTTCTCGATTAAAGAGGTTTTAAGCGTACCTGAGATCCAAAAGGGATGATGTAACGCCTCGAGAAGGAGACCTTTGGGATATTTCACATAGATAATTTGATTGGGCGGGGGTGGGGGCATATGAATGCACGCGCCAAAGTAGGGAACCAAGAAAAATTCAGTGATAATTTGCTCATCACTGAACTCAAGAGGAACGATAAACCCAGGAAGGCGGATATTTTGTTGGTTCATCTCGGGCTTTATGTTTTTGGATATTAACGCTTGTTGATAGCCATCGTTTTCGGCTTTTACCGGATCTATTCGCAGTTGGCTGCTGATTTCATCGTCGGCGGAGCCATCTTCAACATCGATGATATAGCTCGGCGGGTTTAAAAGCGCATCAAGCTCTTTTTGGGGGATTAAATCGATCCAATCAATGGTCACATAATCGCCGGTGCCTGCGTCCACATTTGACGACATCTGCTCGCTTGAGCTATGCGCTGACGTTGACAACAGCGTCAGGGCAACCAATAACTGAGCCGCAACGCGCGTTGATTTATAGAAACAATTGGTAAGATGTATATTGGTAACATGCGTATTTGTATGGTGCATAATAGCCCAGTGTGTCAAATTCACGTTTTAATTGTATGCGTCTGATGATACTGTGTATCATGTTGATTTACACTTATTTTTTTACTGCTTTAGTGCATTTGTATAATGACAATTGAACTCAAAGATGTGGTTTTTAGTTACCCCGAGACGCCCGATAAAAGTGTCCTAAATATTCAGTCATGGACGGTCAGCTCGCATCAGCGGGTATTTGTGCATGGCCCCTCGGGCGGCGGAAAATCGACCCTGCTCAATGTGCTTAGCGGTATTATCAGACCCGTCGCTGGCGAGCTGACGATGCTCTCGCAGCGCTTGGATCAAATGACAAATCGTCAACTCGACCGCTTTAGAGCAAACCATATTGGCTATATATTTCAACAATTTAATCTGATTCCCTACCTCAATGCGGTCGACAACATCAGGCTCGCCAATCAATTTTCAAAAACAATACCGCAAGCGGAATTGCACGCCAATATCATCGATTTACTGACCACTTTTGGTTTGGATGAAACCGATCGTGACAGGCCAACCGAGAAATTAAGTATTGGGCAGCAGCAGCGTATAGCGATCGCCAGAGCACTGATTAATAAACCAGAAATACTAATTGCAGACGAGCCTACCTCGTCGCTCGACAAGACGAATCGAGACGTGTTTATGTCTGAGTTGCATGCGATGGTCTCTGAAACAAAAACCACCTTATTGTTCGTCAGCCATGATCTTTCATTGTCGGATAGTTTCGATCGGGTCGATTCGTTGGCAGATATCAATACTGCAGAGCGCGTGCATTAATGTTTGCTAAGCTGGCGTTAAAAAGTCTGTTAAACAGAAAAGGATCGGTTTTTCTAACGGTGATCGCGATGAGCGTTAGCGTGTTCGCCCTGTTGGCCGTAGATCACATAAGAAGCCAAACCAAAGATAGCTTTCACAGCACGGTTTCAGGCATTGACCTGATTGTTGGTGCCAGAACCGGAAGCTTAAATCTCTTGCTGTACTCGGTTTTTCGGATCGGCAACCCAACCAATAATATTGATTGGAGCACCTATAAAAGCGTCGCGGCCAACCCCAAGGTTGCATGGGCGATTCCCATGTCTTTGGGTGATTCTCATCGAGGTTATCGGGTGGTCGGCACTACCCAAGATTACTTTGAGCATTTCAGCTTTGGCAGAAAACAAACGCTCGATTTCGACGCCGGCAGACCATTTGCCGAGGTGTTTGATGTTGTACTGGGTTCAGAGGTCGCAAAAAAATTAAATTACACCCTTGGAACAAACATCGTTTTGGCCCATGGCCTTGGTAAAACGAGTTTTAGTCTTCACGATGACAACCCTTTTACCGTGGTAGGAATATTAAAACCCAGCGGCACACCGGTTGATCAATCGCTTCAGGTTAGCCTGCATGGGATGGAGGCGATTCACAATCCGCGCCAACCGGCTGCAAAGTTGATGCAGCAGCCATTGTCTGCGGGGCAGTCGACGCAGGTGCTGTTCGAACCCGAAAAAATCACCGCATTCATGCTTGGATTAAATTCTAGATTAGCCACCTTTAACGTTCAGAGAGAGATCAACACCTATCCGCGTGAACCACTCAGTGCAATTCTTCCCGGCGTTGCGCTGTCGGAACTATGGCAAATGATGAGTGTCTTGGAAAATACCCTACGACTGATTTCTGGCCTTATTTTGGTCGCGGCACTGCTCGGCTTGACCGCAATGATGCTTGCCTCGGTGAGAGAGCGGCAGCGGGAGATCTACCTGCTAAGGGTGATTGGCGCGCCACCCATATTCCTGTTTCTTTTAATCGAGCTCGAGGCTATATGGGTCAGCGGGATTAGCATTTTGATCGGCGCGGCAGGGTTGTCGTTTAGCCTGATGATTGCGCAGGATTTTCTCGCTGCAAACTATGGCCTGCATATTGATGCCAACATTTTTTCGCAGGGGACCCTGCATTATGCGCTGCTGGTTATGGGTGCCACAGCGTTTGCTGCCGCGATCCCCGCGATCGCGGTCTACCGCAGCGCCAAAATCAGCTAGCGCACCTTTCAGCTAGCGCACCTTTCAGCTAGCACAGCTCTCAGCTAGCACACCTCTCAGCTCATACACCTCTCAGCTCATACACCTCTCAGCTAGCACTCTTCTCAGCTGGCGCACCTTTGAGCTAGTACACCTCTCAGCTGGCACACCTCTCAGCTAGCACTCTTCTCAGCTGGCGCACCTTTGAGCTAGCGCACCTCAAAAAGTCGACGATCAGGGGATGCTTGGATTAAGCGCCCTTAGATTGCGTAGCATCAGCGATAGTCAACGCACGTAGCCATTGAAATCTCATTGCTGGCGCCATGATTTTTACTGTCGGGCTCGGTTTGCTCGCACAACCCGCGAGTAGATTGCGCTGTTTTGCATTTGTTTGCGTGCGCTGGTTATAAACTGTTGTAAAACAAAAATGATATGTTGTATCATTCTGCGCCTCAAACATTCCATAGCAGCCAGTAACACCTATGCCAAACCCCATGATACAACCTGTTTACGCGACCGTAAGTTCAGATCTTGTGGGGCAATGCGCGGATCAAATCGGCACGGGTTCGGCGCTGAACGTTTACCTAGCGGGCAAAAACGACCTATTGGGTGTAAAAATAGGCTCGGCAATATTACACACTGACTTTGCTACAGCGAGGACACTTGGATGAACCAACCCGCTTTAATGCACCAGCCGCCTGCCACAACCGAGCCATCGTGGCGGTGTGCCGAGGGACGCGAAATCGATGTGCTTGCTGATGTTTATCGAGCGGATGTCAATATCGCTATCTGGCAGCGTCAGCTTGATCATCGGCTGGCCCAAGCAGCGCACAATACCTTGGCTGCAAACCCAGCGTTGCAGGTATCGCAGGTGGTTACACCGCAAGACACCCAGGCTGTGATAGAGCGCGCGCTGGGTGCCACCGAGGCCAGCGCCCTAAGCGAAGACATTGCGCAATTGGTAGATATGTTTTGTTGCTTGTTTGAGCTCGAGCGGGCTGGATTAAGATTGAGCGCTTTAGACGGTGCCATGTGTCCTCGGTTTCATGTTGATCGAGTACCTTGTCGATTAGTCACAACCTATCAAGGCGTTGGCACCGAGTGGCTGCCGCACCCGTTGGCTGATCGCAGCAAACTGGGGCGCGGCAACTGCGGCAAGCCGGATGAGCAGTCGGGGTTGTTAAATAGCCTAACCGACATCCAGCAATTAGGCCGAGGCGGCGTTGCTCTGCTGAAGGGCGAGGCTTGGGAGGGTAACCAGGGGGCAGGGATCATACACCGGTCACCGCTGTTGACAGGCAAAGCGCGCCGGCTGTTGTTAACGCTGGATTTTATGGGGGACTAACCCTCTGACCACGACAGCACCATTTGGGCGGGTCGCTGTATACACCTCAATGACCATCGACTTAAATTAGCAAGACGGCTTATTATCAACCGAGTAAAAATATGATTAACCGAGCAAAAATCGCTATCGCTTTGTGGGTAATAGTGCTGTCAAGCGCCAGCGTGCACGCTTACGAGCACATGGGTGAATGCCTCGACCTCGAATCGACTGCGCTCGAGTGTCAGTTTTGCGATACCTATCAATTTGTCTCTTCTGCAGAGCCTAAGACCACAATATTTGCAGTCGAAAGGCTGCTGATGCATCGCCAATGTCCAGAAGATGTTAAACAAGTCTTAAAAAGTGCATTTCTCGCTAGGGCACCGCCAAAGATTTAAATTTTTAATCAGCCCCAATTTTAAATTTAAATTCTTCAGGAGAGATTCGAATGAAATATGTTCATTCAGCGGTCGCATTGTCGATCGCAATAGTAGTTAGTGGTGGCGCGGTGTCAAAAGCCGTATCGGGCGAGGTAGAAGCGGTGATAGAAGAGGTGATTGTAACCTCTTCTTTTGTGGGCCAAAAATTAAGTGATATTGACAACCCATTGCATATCGTTAGCGGCGAAGATATTGCCAATGACGCTACTGCTAGCTTGGGTGAGTCACTGGATAATTTGCTGGGTGTTGCCTCTGCCGACTATGGCGCAGCCACTGGCCAACCCATCATAAGGGGCATGTCGGGCAATCGCGTGAAAGTTCTCCACAACGGCATGGTCAATCGCGACGTGACGGGGCTGGGTGCGGACCATCCCAATGACATTGATTTGAGCCACCTAGAGCAGATTGAAATTGTCAGGGGACCGTCGTCGTTGTTGTACGCCAATGGCACCATTGGCGGCATCGTCAATGTGGTTGACAAGACTATCGCCAGAGAGAACCTGACCCAGTCAGACTTTAGATTCGGCATCGAAAGTCAGTCGGTCAATGATGGCGAAACCGCCGAATTTTCTTACCAAAATAATATCGGAGGGCTGAACATCAGTTTGTCGTTCAAAGATGCTGATTTTGGTAATTTTGATATCCCGCGTGGCGCAGTTATTCACGCCGAAGAAGAGCACCATGACGAAGATGGTGAAGGCCACGATGACGATCATGACGAAGGCCACGATGACGATCATGACGAGCATGCGAGCGAGAACATGGGCGTGTTGTCCAATTCAGATTTTGACTCTCAGTCAAAGAGAATAGGGATCTCAAAGGTCGGTGATTGGGGCTATGTGGGCATGTCGTTCAGCAATAACGAGAGCGTCTATGGAATCCCCTATCATGGCGAAGGACATGATGACCACGAGTCCGAAGGGGAGCACGAGGGCGAGAGAATATTCTCTACTACCGATGCCGATAAATTCGATTTAAGAGGTTCTTTTAACCTTGGCAATGGGCTTGTAAAGCAAGTGGATGTGTTCTTTCGTGACAGCGACTACAGCTTGACCGAGCAGCATGCCGAGGGCGAAGCCCACGAAGGCGAAGAGCACGAAGGTGAAGAGCACGAAGGCGAAGAGCACGAAGGTGAAGAGCACGAAGGTGAAGAGCATGAAGGCGAAGAGCACGGCGATGGACACGATGACGAGGAGCCAACAACCTTTGCCAGCGAATCGCAAGAGTTCGGCGCCACCTTTGATCTCAGCAACGACCTCTTTTCGCAAAAAGTTGTGCTCAACTACCTAGATTCAGACACCTCAATCGTCGGGCACGAAGCATTTATGAACCCTGCGTCGAGCGAAGAACTGACCATTGGCTATTTCTTCTCAAGAGATTTTGACGCTTTTACCTTAGACGTGGGTATTCGGCACGATCGGTTGAGTAGAAAGGGATCGGTGACGCATCGAGATGACGACCATGACGACGACCATGACGACGACCATGACGACGACCATGACGATGAGCATGGAGACGAGCATGCTGGTGAGAAATCCCTCGAGATAGATTACTTCGACAACGACTTCGATAACACAAGCT
>CALGJN010000126.1:0-1654 GCA_937920185.1 uncultured Cellvibrionales bacterium
ACCCAGAGGCCTCCAATAAACCGAGCACCTGCAGCGGAGCGTCGGGCGTCTGCCGATGAAATGGGTGCTCTAGGGCCATCGACCTCAACATTTGGACCGCCCGAGATAGGCCGACTTCTATATCGAGATTGTCGAGTTCTGAATACTTTTCCAACAGCAGCGTCCACTGCCGCTGTTGTTGGTATTCAAGACTGTTTAGCGACCGAGCACCCGGCCATTCGAGAGTTTTTAGATAGTCTTGAAAATAATCCGCCCACGCCGAAAAATTTCTGCGTATGGCTCCGGCACGGCGATTATTGCGGGCTATGTCGACAAATGCTTTTAGTCCCTCGGCAGTCTCGTCAGCGGGTTCAAAGCACTCTAAAAATTGGCTCGCTCTAAACTCGAATTGAGATGTCTTACGCAGGCGTTTTTCAGCCTCGCCACGAACTTGCAGTGGCGTGTTGTCGAGCGCGCTGTAAGGTGAATACAGCAGGCGCAGCCAAAAGGACAGTGGTTGTCGATAATCTAAAAAACCGAAAAGATCGAAGGCGGCGCTGATCAATGGCGTATTGGCTAGCGGTATGCCGGCTGAAAAATTTACTGGCGTGGCAACCGTTGCATCCGCCAGCGCGCTATCCAGTGCGCGCTCCAATTCCGCGATTCGCTGGTTTAGATCGGGAACCACAATCGCAATCCGTTGCATGGGGTTGCGTTTTAATTCGTCCGCCGCCCAGCGACTGGCCATATGAATTTCCTGCGCTGAATCGACACAGGCAACCTGTCGCGCCCTTGGCAACAACCGCAATCCGTTACCATCATTCAGCGTCTCGCGCTGTGCGCCGTCGCTCGGTTGGCCGATATCGCTATCCAACGGCGATAGATCGAGCGCTTTAAGCTGCTGAGTGGCCGCATCCAGCAACCGCTGTTGCATCGGCGGGATTGATTGAAAACCGTAAATATAGATCGCCGACAATGGTCTGCTATCTGCGCTGATAAAAGTTTTGGCAATCGGATGACAACTCTGGGCACGGGTTATCAGCGCATTTTTTTGTAATAGCTTTAAGTAGGCGGCACACCAAGTTTTAAATTGCCTTGCACCATTGTCATCGCCGGGAATTTGCTCGAACCGCAAACCCCAGAGGGTGAGCGTATCGAAGGTTGTTTCAGCGAGGCCGGCGTAACGGAGTCCTAAATCTTCGTCGCAACTATCGATCGCGCGTTGCCAATAGTACTGACTTTGTGCGCGACCAACGACCGCCAGTCCGCTAAATTCGGGTAGGTGTAGATCCTGAATTTGATCCCAGCAACTCTTTATCCAAGTATCCATTGAATACACACTGGGGGCCTCCCAAACGCGTTTTTGCGGCAGGACCTGCCGCCCCCAGGCATGGCTGATATGCTTGGCCAACCGCTGGTTCGGCACAATGATTGTGGCCTTACTTGTGAGCGCAGAGTGAAATAGCGCAGCGTTGATTAGCGGCGGTAGCGAATGGCTGTCGGTCATTGATCGGTGGTTTGGCTAGCGTGTTCAAACGCCAGCTAAATAGATCCTTAAAAGTGCACGAGGCTGTTACAATATAGCGATGGGAGTTTCGATACAAGCAATCACATTTTACTGGCTGTTCGGCGGGTTATTCGTCGGCTTATGCTGCGGCTATGCAGTGGCAACCGG
>CALGJN010000127.1:0-4619 GCA_937920185.1 uncultured Cellvibrionales bacterium
TGTTTTTATATTGGGTCTATGCCACCACGCTTGCGACGCCGCGTGTGGCGCAAAGTGCCACTGAGATCGCGGATCGATTGTCAGTTGATTGACGCATAATGAGAGAGGGCGCAGAGGCTCGAACCCACCAGTCACATTCAGCGGTTTACAGAGCTCACTAAATTATCGACACTCTGCGCCTCGGTAACATCAGCGCCGTGTTTATTTTGATCGGGTATATCTTTGGAGATTACTAAATGACCGTTTATAAAGTCCCACAAAAGGAATTTGCGTTTATCCTCGACGAGATCGTGGGGTATGAAGAACACTGCAAAATGCCAGGTTTTGAAGATGCCAGCCGCGACGTGATCGATGCGATTTTGCCCGAGGCGGCAAAATTTTTTGAAGACGTGGTCGCACCCACCAATTATCTGGCCGATTCTCAGGGTACCCAGTTGATCGACGGCGTGGTGCAAACGGCGGCGGCTTTTGACGGTGTTTATCAGCAGATGATCGACGGTGGTTGGTGTTGTTTGAACGGCAGCACAGAATACGGTGGAGCAGGGCTGCCAGGCGTTATTGATGTGGCCAGCCAAGAGATGTTGCAGTCATCCAACAGCGCCTTGAGCTTACTGCCGATGTTATCCCGCGGAGTGATTCACGCTTTGAATTTGTATGGTTCCGACGAGCAAAAAAATACCTATTTAGAAAATATAATTACCGGTGTTTGGTCGGGAACCATGAATCTTACCGAACCCCAGGCGGGTACAGATCTGTCGGCAGTGCAGACCAAGGCGACGCCAGATGGCGATCACTTCCTCATTAGCGGACAAAAAATTTATATCACCTGGGGCGATCACGAGCTTGCCGAAAACGTGATTCACTTGGTGTTGGCGCGGATTCCCGGTGCGCCCGAGGGCAACAACGGTATTTCGCTGTTTTTGGTGCCCAAGTATTTACCCAATGCGGATGGCACTATCGGTCGCGCTAACGATGTTCGAGCTGTCGGGATAGAACATAAATTGGGTATCCACGCCAGCCCGACGTGTACCATGGCGTTTGGCGATAATGGTGGTGCCATCGGTTACCTAGTGGGTCCAGAAAACCGCGGTTTGATGTGTATGTTCTCAATGATGAATAACGCCCGACTGGCTGTTGGCCATCAGGGCATTGGGTTGGGTGAGCGGGCTTATCAACAGGCAGCGGCCTTTGCCGCCGACCGAGTACAGGGCCGGGTGGCGGGCATGCCCGAGGGCGCGCCAATCATCCATCACCCAGACGTAAAACGTATGCTCATGCAAATGCGCGCGCTCACCGAAGGTGGACGGGCGTTGTCGTTCTATGCAGTAGCCGCGGAGGATCGCAGTCATCACCATAGCGACGCACAGCAGCGCGAGCGCGGTGCGCTGTGGGTTGAAATGTTGACGCCGCTGGTGAAGGGATGGTGTTCTGAAGTGTCGATGGAAGTCGCATCACTCGGTGTGCAAGTGCACGGTGGTATGGGCTTTGTCGAGGAAACCGGCGCTGCGCAACATATGCGCGATGCACGAATATTCCCCATCTACGAGGGGACTAATGGCATTCAATCGCTCGACTTTATTGGTCGAAAATGCCTTCGCGACGGCGGTGAAGGCCTGTCGTTACTGCTGTTAGAAATCGACAGCACCATTGCCACTTTAACGTCTAAAAGCCCAGCTATTATACGGCTGCGCACTGCTCTAGAGGGCTGCGTCACGGACTGCCGTGCAGCCATGGCTCAGGTGTTAGCGAATCCCGATGATGCCCCCGCGGTGGCCTATAGTTATCTGATGTTGTTTGGTAATGCACTGTGTTTTTGGTTGCTGGTGGTGCTGGCTGCCGCAGCTCAGAGACGTATTGATGAGGGTGCTACCGATCGCTTTTACAGCCAAAAAATCGCCACTGCGAGTTTCTTTGGCAGTCAGGTGCTATCCCGTAATCAAGGCTTATTGCAGGCCGTTTACGATGGTTCTGCAAGTCTTGACCTGATCGATGCCGGCGATCTTGTGAGTGCTTGATGGCGGTTGTCCACTGACAGCCAAACGGGCTGATTTAATAGCCTTGGTGCGAAGGTATTGAGTTGTCAGTAACCGCTTAGAGCCTCAAAACGTACCAAGGTGAGTGCCTTTTAAAGCCCTGTATTTCAGCTCTTGTGTAGCGGTTAAGAGGCAATGGATGTCGCGTCTGCGCGCGATGCTTTGAGCCGTACTTGCGAGCGCTATGACTGGCTTTGCAATACCCATAGGCTTCAGGTCGCTCGCGGTTACTCCGCGTAAAATACCACGCTTCGCTAAATGACCTCAAACACTCGGCTATGGGCGTCGTTTAACTGTGGGCTGTGGTTGCAAGCGTCTATCGACAGTTTTTGGTGTTCTTGACTAAGTATTAAGTGCCAAGTGCTTGGGCGCCAGTGTCGCGGAGCACGAAACCGACGACTAATGCGATGGTGCAAATAAACAGAAACGTGAAAACCACGCCGCCTATAATAAACGCCAGCGGGTTGCCCTGTTCAAAATCGTGTTCGCGGTTTTTGTTTGAATTGACCCCCAGCGCCGCCCAGAGCACGCTCTTTACCACGCTGCCGAGGCCATGCTTTGATGGTGAATCGGTATCTAAACTTCGATCATCTTGACTCATTTGTTGCCCTGCTCTTGGTTCGCGTCTCTGTCGATATCCATATCTATTCCTCAGTCGTTAAGCACTGGTGTCAACCAGCGCGTCATTTGCTCAATACTGATGCCTTTACGCTCGGCCAAAGACTCTACTTGATCGTGGCTGATTTTCCCAGTGTTAAAGTACTTGGCGTCTGGATGGGCATGGTACCAGCCGCTGACCGATGCTGCGGGGGACATGGCAAAGCTCTCGGTCAGCCGGATGCCGGTTGCTGATTCCGCGTCCAATAGTTTAAATAGCGTGGCTTTTTCGCTGTGGTCGGGACACGCGGGGTATCCGGGTGCTGGACGAATGCCGCGGTATTTTTCACCGATGAGGGCATCATTGTCGAGGGTTTCATTCTCAGCATAGCCCCAGTATTCGCGACGCACGCGTTGGTGCAGATGCTCGGCAAAGGCCTCTGCCAAGCGATCGGCAAGCGCCTTGACCATGATCGCGCTGTAGTCGTCGAGGTCGCGCTCATAGTCGGCGGCAAGGTGTTCGGCACCAATACCAACGGTGACCGCAAAACCGCCTATATAATCGTCGCGACCACTGTCTTTGGGCGCTACATAATCGGCTAATGAGCGCAGTTCTTCGCTGGCACCGGGTTTTTGAATTTGCTGCCTGATATGATGCAGTACAGCCGTCGGTTGATTGGCGCCAGTCTCACTATAAATTTCAATATCGTCAGCATTGACGGTGTTTGCAGGCCACAGTCCGAACACCGCTCGGGCCTCAAGTAATCGTTCGTCAACAATTTTATGGAGCATAGTTTGAGCGTCTTCAAAGAGCGTTGTTGCGGCGTTCCCTATGACATCATCGGAGAGAATTTTCGGGTATTTGCCGATTAAATCCCAGGTGATAAAAAACGGCGTCCAATCGATGTACGGAAGCAGGGTTTTAAGCGGGTAGTCGGTGAGAATTTGGGTGCCGAGTTGTTTTGGGATATCGGCCTCGAAATCCTGCCAATTACTTTGCGGTTTTTGCGCTATTGCGTCGCTGTAGGCGAACAGGGTACCGCGTCGAGTGCGGTTAGCGGTGCGCTTACGCACCGCCACATAGTCCTTTTGAATCCCAGCGATAAATTCGCTGCGAGTCGCCTCGCCCATTAGTTTACCGGCGACGCCGACGGCTCGGGACGCGTCGGCCACGTAGATTGCCTGATTATCCTCATATTGCGGGGCAATTTTGACCGCAGTATGGGCCTTTGAGGTGGTCGCTCCGCCAATCAGCAGTGGAATGTTAAAGCCCTGACGTTGCATCTCGCTGCCAACCCGAACCATTTCATCCAACGACGGCGTTATCAGGCCCGAGAGTCCGATAATATCGACATCCTGATCGCGAGCTTCGCGCAGAATTTTTTCTGTGGGTACCATAACCCCGAGGTCTATGACCTCGTAGTTGTTGCATTGCAGCACCACGCCGACGATATTTTTACCGATGTCATGCACGTCGCCCTTGACGGTGGCCATCAGTATTTTTCCGTTACTGCGTGCGCGGGCATCTTTGTCTTGCTCGATATAGGGCTGTAAATAGGCCACCGCCTGTTTCATCACGCGGGCAGATTTGACCACCTGCGGTAAAAACATTTTACCGGCACCGAATAAATCTCCGACTCGATTCATACCGTCCATGAGTGCGCCTTCGATCACCTGAAGTGGTTTTGCGACTCCCTGCCTAGCTTCCTCTGTGTCCTCCACGATAAATTCAGTGATGCCTTTGACCAGCGCGTGCTCAAGGCGTTGGTGAACTGGACGCGAGCGCCATTTAAGGTCTTGACGTACCGTCTGGGTGGTGCCGTCGTTGCGAAATTTTTCTGCGACATTCACCAGTTTCTCGGTCGCATGGAGGTTTCGATATAGAACGACGTCCTCGACCACATCGCGCAGTTCGGTTGATAAATCGTCGTACACCGCCAGTTGCCCCGCGTTGACAATACCCATGCTGAGGCCCTGACGAATTGCATG
>CALGJN010000128.1:0-2532 GCA_937920185.1 uncultured Cellvibrionales bacterium
AAAGCGCATAAGCTGATTTCGGCGCCTAGAACCTAGAACCCAGAACCTAGAGCCTAGAGGGCACATCACGGCGGGCGAGGATTATTTCCCGCCCCAACTGGCGCCTCGATCACAGTGGCTAAAGTGCCCCTTTGGATACGCCTCAGCCGGTTTAATGCGTAAGCAGCAATTCTGAGTAGGCGGGCGTTCAAACCTCCTATAGGCTATTTCTGGGGGGCGGTTGTGGTCTAAATAGTGCTCAGTAAAATGCTGGTTTCACTATTGGCAATACCATCAATTAATCTTACTTCTCTTAACACAATATCGAATTCAGCCAAGCTTGACGCTTGAATTTCGGCGACTAAATCCCATGCCCCGTTAGTGGTATGCACCTTTTGTAGTTCGGGTAATCCTCGTAATTTACTGATAATTTGCGAGGTTGATTTACCCGTTACTTCGATCAACATGACGGCGCGAATAGCGCCGTCATCGATACTTGCACTGGCTCTAATGGTAAAACCAATAATAGCGCCTGTTGCAAGCAACCGGTCAAGACGATTTTGCACCGTCCCACGGGATACTTTTAAGGCTTTCGCCAATGCTGAAATCGATGCTCTCGCATCGGTGCGAAGCAGTGAAATCAGATCTCTATCGATTGAGTCATAACTCACTACGCGATTGTTTTTTACCATATCTCTATCCACATAGTTGGCTTATGGTGATTATGACTCAATATAGTAAATATTGACATTATGGCCATACAAATTGATAAAAAATAGTACATATTTTATAGAATATTGCTATATCGCTTGACTCGGTCTGTCTCTAACATGCCTCTATAGAAAGGGCTGATAGGTACGAGTTAATGACACATCTGACTGAATTAGATGCGAGCACAATCCTGCATCCAGCGACGAACGCGGATGATTTTTCTCGCTCAGGATCGAAAATTATAGAGTCCGGCCAAGGCATCTATTTGCGCGACCACCGTGGCAAACAATTAATCGATGCGGTCGCGGGCTTATGGTGCGTTAACGTGGGTTACGGGCGCAGTGAATTGGCCGATGCCATGCACAAGGCGGCGTTAGAGCTCAGCTATTACCATACCTTTTCAGGTATGTCGAACACGCCACAGATAGAGTTAGCTGAACGGTTGTTAGACAAGGTTCCCAACGGGTTATCCAAAGTGTTTTTTGGTAGCGGTGGTTCGGATGGTAACGACAGCCTGCTGAAAATTATTTGGTACATTAATAATATTCGCGACAGACCGCAGAAGAAGAAAATCATCTCGCGCTGGCAAGCGTATCATGGCACCTCGGTGGCGACAGCCAGCCTGACTGGATTACCGTCCTTTCATACAGATTTTGATTTACCGTTAAACAACATTTTGCACACTGAGTCGCCAGATTTCTTTCGCTATGGTTTGGAGGGCGAAACCCAGCAGCAGTTTTCTATGCGAAGAGCACGGCAGTTGGAAGAGTTGATTCTGGAGCAAGGCGCAGACACTGTCGCTGCCTTTATCGCCGAACCCGTATTAGGTGCTGGTGGCGTTGTCACGCCCCCTGAAGGTTATTTCGAGGCTATTCAGAAGGTCCTTAAGCGTTACGATATTTTATTTATTGTCGACGAAGTTGTCTGTGGTTATGGACGCTTAGGAAAATGGTTCGGCAGTGAATTATACGACCTCAAACCGGATATGATGACAACCGCTAAAGCGTTAACTAGTGGGTATTTTCCCTATTCAGCCTCCTTTGTCAGCGACGAAATATGGCAGTTAATAAAGCAGGGGTCGGTCAAGTATGGCAACTTTTCGCATGGTTATACCTATGCCGGCCATCCCATTGGCGCGGCTGTTGCTATGGCAAATTTGGACATTATTGAAACAGAAAATCTGGTCGAAAACGCGGCTACTGTGGGTGCATATTTTCATAACCAGTTAAATCAGCGGTTTGCTAATGATAGCTTTGTAGCCGAGGTGCGAGGTACCGGTATGATCGCTGCGGTACAGTTTGTAAAAGACAAAAACCAAGCGTTATTTTTTGACAAACAAGACAAAATTTCCGCCAAAATTGCCTCGCAGTGTTATGAAAATGGACTGATTTCACGCCCATTACCCTCCCTAGATTCGATGGCATTCTCACCCCCACTGATCTGTACTACCACGGATATTGACAATATCGTCGACCGCTTCGAGCACTCTGTTCGCAGTGTAATGTCCGAGGAATTGTAGATCATGCGTTCATTAACTATTGCTGCCAGCTAGGCGAGGTAATTAAGCATGCTTATTGTAAGGCCAATTAGAGACGATGATATTGATGGCTTATTGCGCTTAGCTGAAGCCGCCTATCCAGGTATGACCACGTTGCCACCTGACCGAGACGTACTGGTAAAGAAAATAAAGCAATCGACAGCCAGTTTATCGATGCCGGTGACGGAACCCGGCCGTGAAAATTACCTGTTGGTTATGGAAGATACCGATTCTAAATGCTTGGTGGGAACTGCTGGGATTATCGCGCAGTTGGGCGAAGAGGATCAGTTTTACTCATACAAAAT
>CALGJN010000129.1:0-7000 GCA_937920185.1 uncultured Cellvibrionales bacterium
GCCTCATTTTGACGAGTCATAAAGGCTTGCTTGGCGTCACAAAATGACTCTGCGTTGTCACTGCCAATCGCCCGAAGTCGACGTTTAAGTAACGCGCGGATGCCCAACCTAATCAGCCAGTCCGGCAGCCAACCTCGTTCCACCCATTGAATGGCCAAATGACCCACAGTAAAACCCCTTTTTATTAGTAGTAAATTACGCCCACCGGCGGACTCCAGATCAATTCCTTTGGGTTGTTCAGGATTTCAAACGCTTGGCCTGATCGAGTTTATCGCCGGTATTTCGCCGCGCCTCGAGGCCTTTTTTTACCAGCACATAAGTCGCGCCGGAACCACCATGATGTTTTTGTGCGCTGTGAAAAGCCAAGATTTGATCAAACTGACGCAACCAATGATTGACGCAACTTTTGAGCACCGCCGGTTGCTCGCGCCCCTCTCCCTTGCCATGGGTGACCAGCGCACAGCGCACAGAGCGCTGCTGACAATCGCTGATAAAACGCCACAGCGCTCGACGCGCCTGTTCGACGCTGTGCCGGTGTAAGTCCAAGCGCGAATGAATGTTATATTTGCCCAACCGCAGATTTTTGTACACGCCGTGCTGCACTCCGGGGCGTTGAAAATGCAGTATTTCGAGTGGCTCAACCGACTCGATATAGTTACCTGGATCGAGAAAATTGGATTCCTGCCGCAACTCGCGAGCCGCCGCTTCACGCCGCACCAACATCCCGGGCGTCTTCTCGATGGGCGCACGGACGCTGTTTGCCCCCTTGTCGCCCAACGGCTTGACCACTTCGCCAAAAAGGTCACCAAACTGATCATCCGACGCACCATCCGATGGGCCGTTGGGGGGCTCTTGCCCGCCGCTCGATCGACCATTCATAACCCATCCTCCATCTTGCACTGGCGTATAATAAGCCTGTATTGTAGAGCCAAAACCAATCCAAAAAAAGCCGTTCGCAAACTCGTTGCCAATTACCCAGTGAGGTATCATAGGGTTGGCACAGGGGAATCAGATGCAAATTAACAACAACCATTTTGTCAGCCTTCACTACCGCTTAACCGACGATTCGGGCGACCTGATTGAGTCCACTTTCGACACGGCCAAACCGATGCAGTACCTCCATGGTCGACAGCAGATGCCGCGTGGGTTCGAAGCCGCCGTGGAGCATTTAAAAACTGGTGAACAACTGACATTTTCGCTTCGCCCAGCCGAAGCTTACGGTTTGCGCTCGGTGAATAAAAAGCAACGCGTACCGGTTAAGTATTTAGGCCACGAGGGCAAGTTAGCGGCCGGCAAGCAGGTGCACATCAACACCGAGAACGGCGTGGTGCCCGGCACCGTCATCAAAGTTGGTAAATTCAGCGTAGATGTCGATATGAACCACCCCTTAGCCGGTAAAAATTTGCACTTCGACGTCGAGGTGCTAGCCGTGCGCAAAGCCAGCGATGAAGAAATCTCCCACGGCCACTCCCACGCCGAGGGTCACTGCGGTAATTGATGCCCGAGTTATTGCCATATCAATATGCATGGATTGCACTGATCTTTGGCTGGAGCGGCTTTGTGCGCTCTGGCATCGGTTTTGGCGGCACCCTGTTTGCCCTGCCATTTCTGTTACTTATACACGATCAACCATTATTTTTTATGCCGATCATCGGTCTCCATGTACTATTTTTCGCCGCCATCACGGTATATCAGGCAGAACGTTTAACGTGGCGTGAAACACCCTCCGGGGCGATCGCACAGAGCACGATCAACTGGCGGTTTGTCGGATTTTCGCTGGCGATTATGGCGCTGCCAAAGTTGGCCGGCGTGGTGGGTTTGCTGATGCTACCCAGCCATCAAACCGCTCTGTTGATCTATCTGCTGGTGGCCCTGTATGCCATTAGCTATATCATCGACCGGCCACTGAAGAGCACCAGTAAGATAGGCGATGTGGTATTTCTAATGCTGGGAGCCTACGTCAGTGGCATCTCACTGATCGGCGCGCCGCTAATTATTCCGGTAGCACTGCGGCATGTCGCAGTCAGTGAATTTCGCAACACGCTGTTCGTTGTCTGGTGGGTCCTGGTGAGTATCAAACTGGTTGCACTGGCGAGCGCAGGCATCGACTTGCAGATCACCGCAGCACTTGTGCTGCTGCCATTTGCGGGCATCGGTCATGCCCTCGGCATGCGCTTTCATAAACGCTTGATGCAGCGCGACAGCGAACATTTTTTTCGCCTGATTGGCTGGGTGCTTCTGGCGGCGAGTGCCGCCGGCCTGACGCAGCTGCTATTCGATCCATTCCGCCACTAGAAACCGCGCTGCAACGCGCCAGCAGACCGACGTTGAGTGCGTTGCGCGATGACCGTTGGTGCAGACCACCGCTGCGCGGTTAAAACGACGACTCGGGCATCGCCATCAGTGAGGTTACAGGCGCTAACAGTTTGTTCGCGTGGGCATCGGCGGCCGGTAACATGCGCGTAAAAAAGAAATCGGCAGTATGTAACTTTGCCTGTAAAAATTCCTTATCACCTTCACCATCGTGCAGTTGCCGGTGGGCAACCAAGCTCATTTTGGCCCACATAAAAGCCATATAGGCGTAGCCCGAAAACATTAAAAAATCTACCGACGACGCACCGGCATTGTCTGGATTACGCTTTGCCCGAAAACCGACGCGCAGTCCCAAGTAACGCCATTTAACCGCTAACTTTGCGACCTGCCATGCCTGCCGCCACATTTTGCGAGTCAACGGATGACGTTTCCAGGGCAAAAACTGTGCGCTAAAATCGAGCATTTCTCCAGCGAACAATTTGAGTTGAGAGAACCGATCCATCAGAACTTTACGGCCAATCAAATCCAATGCCTGAATACCCGTAGTCCCTTCATAAAGAGTCGCTATGCGGCTGTCGCGCAAAATTTGCTCCATGCCCCATTCTCTGATGTAGCCGTGCCCGCCAAGCACTTGCATACCTAGACTCGCGCAGTCGCAGCCCAACTCGGTCAGAAAACCCTTGAGTATCGGCGTGCAAAACCCCAACCGCGCCTCGGCTTCGGCACGCGCAGTATCGGTTTTACCCGAGCGGTACACATCCGCAAAGCGACTCGCATAGACGATCATTGCCCGACCACCCTCAGCAACCGCGCGTTGAGTGAGCAGCATGCGCCGTACATCGGGGTGAACAATAATTGGATCGGCTGGACCTTGAGGATTTTTAACCCCCGATAATGAGCGCATCGCGAGTCGGTCTTTGGCGTAGGCAACCGCGCCTTGGTAAGACAGCTCGGCTGCGGCAACACCCTGTGCCGCAGTGCCGATGCGCGCCACGTTCATATAGGTAAACATGGCATTCATTCCATCGTGAGGCTTACCAATCAGGAAACCGTGGGCGTCGTCAAAATTGAGCACGCAGGTGCCATTGCCATGAATGCCCATCTTGTCTTCGATCGAGCCACACCGAACCCCGTTGCGCTCCCCCGCTGAGCCATCCTCTGCGGGCAGATATTTGGGGATGATAAACAGCGAAATCCCCTTTGTTCCAGACGGCGCATCGGGTAATTTAGCCAGCACAATATGCACAATATTGCTGGTCAAGTCGTGCTCGCCTGCAGAGATAAAAATCTTCGTACCATTGATCCGATAACTGCCATCATCACTGGGTTCAGCGCGGGTTCGCATCTGACCCAAATCGGTGCCGCAGTGAGATTCGGTTAAACACATGGTGCCGCTCCACTCACCGCTGATGAGTTGGCTTAAATAGTGTTTTTTCTGCTGCTCGGTGCCATGCGCCTCAAGCGTCGCTATAGCGCCCTCGCTAAGCCCCGGATACATCGCCCAAGCCCAGTTGGCGGTCGCCAACATTTCATTGATTGAAATCATCACTGACGATGGTAAACCCTGGCCGCCATTGGCGGGGTCACCGCTTAAACTGGTCCATCCCGCGTCGATAAACGCGCGATAGGCCTCTTTGAACCCCTCGGGTGTGGTCACCACGCCGTCGTCCCAAACGCAACCTTGATCACCCTTTTGGTACAGCGGTGCCAGTTCATTCTCACAGAACTTTCCGGCTTCAGAAAAAATTGCCGAGAGGATATCTGGCGTCGCCGCATCAGCCAACGCCAAATGCCGAAAGTTTTCCTGCATATCCATCACATCATCGAACAAGAACAGCAGATCCTTGACCGGCGCAGTGTAGTTAATCGCCATCACAATACCCTCTAATTTGGCCCCGCAAGTGGGCGTGACCGGTTTGTTGATTAAAAACTGAAAAATGTCGTAGGTCGCTTTCCACATGCTGAAAAAACATCACCCCCGACGGCAAGAACAGTGGCCGCTGAAACTCCACATCAATGCAGTAGGGCCCGTTCGGTAAATTCTCATGGAGCGCGGCGACGCAGCGCGCTTTGGTCCACATTCCATGCGCAATCGCATGCTTAAAACCAAACATTTTTGCGGTGATATCAGATAGATGTATCGGGTTATAATCGCCCGAAACGCGCGAATAACGGCGCCCAATATCCGCATTCACCGGCCAGTATTCTGGGGCTCCACTGTGCGACGTAGGTATTACGCGCTGCCGCGGCACATCGGTTTTATAGCGGTGTAAAAAGACCGAGGTGCTGGACCAGAGCAGTTCGCCATCGACGGTGACCTTAGTGTCGATATCCCACTCCAGACCTGCCGACACCACGCGACTATCACCGACGCTGGCAAGCATTCGGAACTTTTGCGCCAGATCCATCGGTTTGTGCACCGTAATTTGATTGCGCAGATGCACTAATCCAATCACTTTGACCGGAAAATCGTCATGCACCATCAGCTTTAAAAGTAGCGGAAAAGCGAGCATTTGCAGATAGGTTTCAGGCACACACTGGCTCTGTGCAAAACCGCAAACCTGACGGTAGTGCTGCACGTGGTCGGGGTCGATGACCACCGATGACACCTCACTAGTTAGCCCAGGCAATTTGTCGCCAGGCCGAAAGGATGCCGACTGAAAAGCCGCCATCGACAGCAACATAGGCACGCTCGGCAAGTGATCGAGAACCATGTTTTGGGGGCTTTCCGGGGAACTTTTGTTGAATTTAGGCATCATCATGCGCGGCATAGTGCTCTCCTTTGCTGTTCTTGACATTGGCACCCGACAAAATAGCTTTGTCATCTCGGCCAATGGTGTATGATAGCACAAACCGCACAGTGCTAAACGTATGCACAATCTCACCGACTCAGGCACCCTCGTCAGGCTGGCCTACAGAGGCCTGCTCAATTTAGGCGTCGACGCCGACGCGGTGTTGCGCCAATCTGGTCTCGATCCAGCAATGCTCTACAAGGCTAATCTACGCACCCAATTCTCGGCTCAACCGCGCTTCTGGGAAGCGGCTTTAGCGCACTCAGGCGACCCCAGTATAGGCTTGCATCTGGGCGAAAAAATGCCAGTTTATAAAGGCCAAATCTTTGAGTACCTGCTGTTGAGCAGCCCTACGTTCGGCGTCGGTCTAAGGCGCATGAGCAACTATCAGCGCCTGATTAGCGACGCCCTGCAAGGCCAGTTGAGCGAGAACCCTAGCCCCTGTATTACCAGCCGTTTTAGCGCGCCAAAATATGCCACCTCACACTTAGCTGAGGCCATGGTGATCGGTTTAGTGAGGTTATTTCAAAGCGTTACCGACGGCATTTTTCAAGCCTCTAAGATAACCTTTAATCACGCACCCAATGCCGCCATGTCAGAATATCAACGGATTTTTAACTGCCCTGTAGCGTTCAACGAACCGGCGTTTAAATTGTATTTCGACAAATCACTGCTGTCCTACCGATCGATGCATGCCCAACCCGAGCTGTTTAATTTGCAAATTATCGCCGCCGACCAGCACTTGGCTAAGCTGCAACAACTCGATCTGGTTAAGGCGCTTCGCGAGGCACTGGCCAGCGCCCTAGAGGCACGCGAATGCACCCTCGATAATATCGCCTCGCAACTGGGTATGGCGCCGCGTCAATTGCGTTACGAGTTGCAATCGGCTGGCACCAGTTTTCAAAACGAAATCAACAATTATCGTCGTGCACTGGCCAAGCGCCTTCTCGCCAACAGCGAGACCAGCATCTCGGAAGTGGTCTACCTGACTGGCTTTTCGGAACCTAGTACGTTTTATCGCGCCTTTAAACGCTGGGAAGGGCTCACACCGATTGAATATCGGCTACAGCAGTCAACCAAAAAGTAACTCGACACCGGGACGCTTTAACACCAAAATTGCCACTTTAAAGGCGCTATTCTGTGGCGCAATAGTTAGGCTAGTTGTGGCTAATGAGTTGGCGTAGAATACCCCCCAGTCGCATGCCTAGACCGGCATTTTTGGAGTATGACACCATCACCGAGTCATCCACCTCGCGAGAGCGTAGTGACCACATAATTACATGAAATAAACACACCATCAGAGGAGTACGCACCGACCATGCCGCACACCGCACACCCCGCATTTGAACTCGTACGAGTTCAAGACATCGACTCGCTGAATTTGAGCTTTGCAGAATATCGACACCTCGAGACTGGCGCACAACACATCCACCTGCAGGCCGACAACAAGGAAAACGTCTTTATGGTGGCGTTGCGCACCGTGCCTATGGACTCCACGGGAGTCGCGCATATTCTCGAACACACAGCGCTCTGCGGCAGTGAAAAATACCCGGTTCGCGATCCGTTTTTTATGATGATTCGTCGCTCTCTCAACACCTTTATGAACGCCTTCACCAGCTCAGACTGGACCGCCTACCCATTTGCTAGCCAAAACGTAAAAGACTTCAATAACTTACTCGAAGTTTATCTCGATTCAGTTTTTTTTGCGCGTCTCGACCCGATGGATTTTGCTCAAGAGGGACATCGCCTTGAATTCGCCGATGCCGACGACAGTGCATCACCATTAACCTTTAAAGGCGTGGTATTCAACGAAATGAAGGGTGCTATGAGCTCGATTAATTCGACCCTCTGGCAGACGCTGAGTAAATACCTGTACCCAACCAACACCTATCACT
>CALGJN010000130.1:0-3805 GCA_937920185.1 uncultured Cellvibrionales bacterium
GCGTGCCCTCGAGATAGGACGCCAGTATATCGGTATACCAACCACCGCCCGGGCTGATCTCGACGACATTCATCTTTGGCTCGATACCCATGAACGCTAGGGTCGCCGCCGGATGGCGAAATTGATCACGCTCGGCGTGACCGGCTTTACGATGGACGCCACCCAAAGCCTCCTGCATGGCCGTTGGCACAGAGACAACCGATTTTGGCTTGACCGACTCAGTCGGATCCATAGAGCCACAGCCGCCAATAATCAACACCCAGACTAGCAATGCACAAGTTTTTTTAGACATAATTTCTCCATTTAACATAAATCTTCCATTACATATAATGCCTCCAACCTCTGCAGTCCTTAGGACTGACGATGACTAGACGCCAGATTGGCGCGCTGTTGAAGCCAAATTATTGGCGCTAACAGCACCCCCAAACAACATAGCAACACTTATATTTAAAGGATCAAATACCCGCTGCGGTCGATACCATTCAATGAATCCGCTGATGGTTAATTGATGCGGCACCCAAGTTCGTCAGCATTGCCGTGTCTGACGCTGTGAATGATGGCATAATGCGGGCTTCGAATCATCTGGAAAAATCCGTGTCCATAGCGATCAGCCATCATTTGGTATTAACCATACTCGCCGACGACCGCCCCGGCATCGTCGAGCGCGTTGCTCAAGCTGTTACCACGCATGGCGGCAGTTGGACCCGCTCTAGCATGACCCGTCTTGGTGGCAAGTTTGCCGGCCTACTGTTGGTCGATGTCGACGTGACGCGCAAGCGCGCATTGGTCGAGGCTCTGGAAAGCCTAGATCAGCAACCAGATGCAATTCGTATTTTGGTAGACGAGAGTCAGCCAAACGAAGGCGTCTTAGCCGCTCAGACCGCCTGTCCACGCACCGTTGAAATTAGCATTGTCGCCAACGACCGACAGGGGATCGTCGGCGAAATTGCCCGCCTATTAGCGGCGCACGCGATGAACTTAGAGTCACTCGACAGTTTTTGTGAGAGTGCACCGATGGCCGCCGGAAGCATTTTTCACGCCCACGCGGCGATAAAACTCCCCGACGGGATGTCGCGAACCCGATTCACCGAACTACTGGAGAGCCTGTCGGACGACCTGATGATGGAGATCCAGTCAAAAGACTAACCTATGCTCGATATCGTGCTCTATCAGCCGGAAATACCTCCAAATACCGGAAATATTATTCGCCTGTGCGCCAACACTGGGTTTCGGTTGCACTTGATTGAACCTCTGGGGTTTGAGTTGGAGGATAAAAAACTCCGTCGCGCCGGACTCGATTACCGAGAATTTCAAGCGCTCAAACTCTACGCCAACTGGCAGGAATACCGCGCGTCGACAACCAGTAAAAATTTATACGCGTTTAGCACCAAGGGCAGTCGGTGCTTTTCGAGCGTAAATTACCAAGCCGGCGATGCGCTAATCTTTGGGCCTGAAACCCGTGGACTGCCGGATGACATTCGCCGTGAAATTGGTCAGCAACAGGTACTGAAACTGCCGATGCAAGCCGCAAGCCGCAGCTTGAATCTGTCTAATACGGTCGCGATCGTAACCTATGAGGCCTGGCGTCAACTGGATTTTTCTGGCGCGCAGATGTAAGGTTATAAAACGCATTCGACAACCTGATAACCCGCCCGGTATTCCCATAATCGAGCCTTGAGCTTTATGTATAGCGCTGGAAAACACGCGATGAAGAAAAAAATTGGCTTGTTTTACGGCAGCACCACCTGTTACACCGAAATGGCCGGAGAAAAGATTCGCGACGCCATCGACCTAATACTCGGCAGCGGTGCAGTGACAATGCACAATGTGGCATTCGACTCGCTACATCTAATGGCCGATTATGACTATTTAATCCTCGGAATTCCGACCTGGGATTACGGCGAATTACAGGAAGATTGGGAACTTCACTGGCCGCAACTCGACGAACTCCAACTGAGTTCCAAAAAGATTGCGCTGTATGGACTCGGCGATCAAGTAGGCTACCCCGACTGGTTCCAAGATGCGCTCGGTTATCTGTGGCAAAAAGTCGTCCATCAAGGCGCTGAAACCGTCGGAGCCTGGCCCAATCAAGGCTACGACTTCGATCACTCTAAAGCCTTGAACGCCGCTGGAACCCACTTTGTTGGACTGGCGCTCGACGATGAAAACCAACTCGACATTAGCGACAGCTTTATCCTTCTTTGGTGTCGGCAGGTGGTCGATGAGTTTGGTTTGTGAGTCGGCGTATTGGCGGCGCTAAACGGCCACAGATGGATCGCGTTGGAGCGCCGGCAGACCAGTATTTCAGTCATGCTGATAGCCTAAAATGGTTCATCCAACCGAATGATTTGGAATGCCGCTGGAGCAACCTCAGAATTCAATCTGCGCTATTTACGCTCGGTGAAACGCACTTTGGCTGCGGCAGTAATTTTTTACACAGCGCCGCTCTATGGCAGGCAAGCGCGCCTAGCAGCGCCCGCTTGCACTACGTTGCCGCGCACCCAGCACCCCTGACGCGAATTGAGCTACGGCTGGCGATCGCTCAATACCTCGGGGCAAATCAACCGCCGCCGCTCTTGGCGGAACTGCTGGCGCACTACCCAGCCACGGTAAAAGGCGTGCATCGACTGGTGCTGGGTAGCGGAACAATCAATCTGACGCTACTGTTCGGAGATGCCGCCGAGTTGTTTGAGCAAATCGCACTCGGCGCGGCACCGCAGCAACAAGAGACCCCAGCGCCTCGCGTCGACGCTTGGTTTATGCCCTGTTCTGCGCATATTGGCGAGGGCCTCGGCGTTAGCGCCGCAGCGCTGTCATCGAACGGCACCAGTTTTGCCGCACTATCGCAATGCAATGCAACCGCCGAGCAGTTGGCTGCTTGCGGGTTTTTATCGGCCACCACTAACGAACCCGCCGATGGCATGCTGTGTGGTCACTACACCGCTGCCGCCGCGTTAGCAGCAACTTCGTCTGCAACGCAACCCGCGCGCCAACTCTACTGGCATATCAATCGCCAGGCGGCGCTCAACCCACCGCAACAGGCGTTGGTTTTAGGCGCAGGTATCGCTGGTTGCTGCACTGCCAGGGCACTGGCGACACGCGGCTACGAGGTCACGGTGGTCGACCGACACCCCACCGCTGGCAGCGAGGGCTCGGGTAATCGCCAGGCGATTGTCTACCCCAAACTGTCGCTTCGCGACGAGCTTTTGCCACGCATCAACTTGGCCGCTATGCTCTTCGCCAGCCGCTACTACAAACCCTTTTGGGAAGCTGGGTTCGGCGCCCAATGCGGGGTACTGGTGCTACCGCACAACGAAAAAGTCGCCGCCGAACAGCGGCAAATAAGCGCGCGCCTAAAAGCCAGTGAGAATTGGGTTCGGCTGCTCCAGGGCCGTCAACTTACGGCCATTAGTGGCCTACAACACGCCGCCGAGTGCGGCTTGTTTTTCCCGCAACTCGGCTGGCTTCCCCCAGTCGACCTATGCGGCGAATTGCTGCGACATCCGAAAATACAGCTGCTGCGCGGTCAGGTGGAACGCCTAGTTTATTGCGACACAAACAAGCGCTGGTCATTTCTCGACGGCACCGATAAAACCATTGCCGAAGCGCCGATCGCGGTCGTCGCCAGCGCCTTTGGCTGCCGGCAATTTGCCCAGACAGAGTTTTTACCGGTGGCCAAGGTTCGCGGTCAAATTAGCCACCTAGCTGTGAACTCCGAGAGTCAAAGTTTGCGCACAGTACTGTGCGGAAAAGGCTATTTCACTCCGGCCAGCGGTGGCCAGCACTGCTTTGGCGCGACCTATAA
>CALGJN010000131.1:0-9494 GCA_937920185.1 uncultured Cellvibrionales bacterium
TTGCAAAACGCCACGAGTAGCGCGGAGCCGCTCATCGGCAAACCAAATCCTACCTCTGGCGACATCGCCTTTGATTGCCACCAAACTTCCGCCAGCCGCAGCGGCATTGTCGAGCGTTTGAAGCTGGTGTTTAATTCGAACGACCAAACACTGACGCTAGGCTCTATCGTCGGTCTGCCATTTGAACGCATAAAAAAGCACATACACTTTTCCTATGCTCCCGGTTATCTGGCTGAAAATCAGTTCATCGACGATTATATTTTTGAGCCAACAAGCGGTCGATTGACTCAGCGCGTTAAGGTACCTAGCATAGCTTCCGCCACAATCCAAAACGCCGATAATGATGGCTATACAACCATTTACTCAGCGAAATATTTTTGTACCCGCAAGCGCTTGCGCAAGTGACCCAAGACAACACGCTCACCCGCGGCATGGGCAACCAGCGTTGGTCAAGAAACCTCAAAAACCGGGCATAAAAACACCCGTTGCAACAACGCTCACTCGGTTTATTTACGGGGTTATTGACTAGGTCATTGACTAGGTCGTCCCCTCGTGCGCATCAGTAACCTCTGAATCGGTGGTGAGCAACAACCGCGGACAATAATTTTAAACACATATCAGTGTAAATCTGAATGTGAGTGATAACTTATCTTTATTTGTATGTTTATATCACCTTGATCCTGATCTGCGATACCAATGCCCAGGCGCCATTGCCGATGCCCGCATCAGTACGCACCTAAGACCCAGCGTTAAAAGCGCTACAAAGACCTAGCAACGTCGGTTATTTTGCACTAAAGTCAAAAATTAACGCCAATGGCTGCCCAGCAGGAGCAGATCATCGTTTAACCTGCGCACCGCTCGCTCAAGTCCCGCGTTTTTATGGGCCTTGGCGATAATCCCCATAACAACCAACAAAAACAAGGAAATTCACCATGCGTATCTCCACACCTAAGACCGACGACAACGACCTCATGGCCGGGCCGGGCGATGTCTATGCACCTGAAATTTCGGCTGCCGGCAATGCATTTGCTCGCGCTATTTACCTGCACAGTGGCTTGCCATTAAGAGTGTTCGAGGCCGCACGAATCGCCACGGCAATCATCAATGGCTGCCTTATTTGCAAGAATTGGCGCGCCGCGCGCGATGTTGGGCAACTCGGCATCGACTCGGGCGTTATTGACAACGGTCAGGTGCCCGACGGTGCATTTTACCAAGCGCTGCTCGACGGTCGCCAAGATCACCTCGATCAGCGAGAGCGCCTCGCCGTTGAATACGCCAATGCCATGGGCGAAAGCCCCAAAGCATTGGCCGGCAATGAGGTCTTTTGGGAACAGTTAAAAACCGCCTTTAGCGACGCTGAAATTACCGATCTAACCTACTGTATTGCCGGTTGGATGGGCATGGGACGGGTTTTCCACGTTTTGGGCATGGACGGTAGTTGCGCTGTTTAAACCCAGCGCAGCCATCGCTAAAAGCCTATATCTCAGGCGCCCAACAGACTCTGCCCACAGACCCTGACGACATTGCCATTGATACCGGCGGCTTGGGGACTGACAAAAAACCCAATGACTTCGGCGACATCGACAGGTAGTCCGCCCTGACCTAACGATGACAGCCTACGACCCATTTGGCGAGTGGCAAAGGGGATCGCTGCGGTCATTTGCGTTTCGATAAAACCCGGAGCCACAGCATTGACGGTAATGCCTCGGTCGCCACAGGATTCAGCCAGGTTTTCGACCATACCGATCACCGCAGCCTTGGAAAAACCGTAGTTGGTCTGACCTATATTACCGGCGATACCACTGATCGAGGCAACCCCGACAATTTTCCCGCCGTCGTCCAATAAATCAGTCGCCAAGAGTGCCGCATTGATGCGCTGTACACCACCGAGGTTGACCTGCATCAACATGGCCCACTGCTGTTCACTCATTCGCGAGAGCATTTTATCTCGGGTAATCCCAGCGTTATGGACAATCCCATGTAACGTTGTCCCCTTGGCAAGGCAATAATCTCGAAGGACTGCCGCGGCGCCCTCGCTGGTAATGTCCAGCGCCAGCGCATGCCCATTTAATCTGCCCATGTGGGCCGTCAATTCTTCTTCAGCCTGCGGCACATCGACGCCGATGACACAGGCTCCGTCTCGGGTTAACACCTCGGCAATCGCCAGGCCAATACCGCGAGCGGCGCCAGTCACCACCACCATTTTGTCTAACAATGGCCGCTGCCAATCGCCCAGAAGAGAAGCTACCGGCGGTGCAGCGGTCAAAATTTGGGCGTTCATAAATGCCGAACCTGCGGACAGTAAAAAACGCAGCGGGGCGGCTATTGCGCCCTCGCTCGCGGGATTGACCAGCAACAAATTAGCCGTCGCACCCTTGCGGCCTATCTCTTTGGCCAGCGACTTTACAAAGCCATAAAGCCCCCGCTGAAGCGCTGCATGATCGGCACTCGCTATGGTGCTTGGGTCACGCCCAACCACCACAACCCGACCGCAGGTCGGTAGTGACTTAATATGTTGGTGAAAAAACGCGTACAACTGGGTACTTTCAGCCGCGGTGGATATACCGGACGCATCGAAAATCAGGTGTCCCGCGCCCGCAACTGGATCATTCGCGACCTCAACCCCAGAGCCCTTGAGAAGGTCGGCGATATTGTCGACAAAATATCCCTGATCACCCGAACCCAACAGCACCCGACCACTGAGCCGATGAGGTGTCTGGGTATTTTCTCGCATCAGCGCCACAGGCTCGGGCAGCCCGAGAGCTGAAAAAAGCTTTTTACCCAACCCAGAATTGGCTATATCCAAATAAAAATCAGCCATAATACGGTGCCTACAACGTAGTTTAGTCACACCAGTTTACTCCTAAATGCAAAAATTTAGTTGACCTTGATGACAAATGTAATCGTCCAAAGGTCATTGGCATATGTCATTAATTGCTCTACGCTGATCTATTGCGTTGAGTGACAACAAACCGATCGCAATTCGCTGGAGCGCGGTCACTTCGCCAGATACCCACCACAATGGAAAACGTTCATGAGCGATATTTTAAAGGTAGCCATCATCGGCGGTCACCGCATTCCCTTTGTGCGCAGTAACACCGCCTACAGCCATGCCAGTAATATGCAGATGCTCACCGCCACGCTGCAAGGTCTTGTAGAGCGTTTCAATCTGCGCGGCGAGCGCATCGGCGAAGTCGCCGCAGGCGCGGTTATGAAGCACTCGCGAGATTTTAATCTCGCCCGCGAAGCCACGCTGGATTCGGGCCTATCGGCGCAAACGCCAGCCTACGACATCCAACAGGCCTGCGGCACGGGTTTAGAGGCAGCTATCTTGGTCGCTAACAAAATTGCCCTCGGGCAGATTGACTCGGCGATTGCGGCGGGTACCGATACCGCCAGCGACGCGCCGATTGCCCTCAACGAAAAATACCGCAAAATGATTCTCAACCTCAATCGCGCAAAAACTCTAGGCCAGCGATTAAAGGTACTGGCCAGCGTGCGGCCGAGCTTTATGCTTCCATCACTGCCGGTCAATGCTGAGCCTAGAACTGGTCTGTCGATGGGCCAACACTGCGAGTTAATGGTCAAGCGCTGGGACATTAGCCGCGAAGAGCAAGACCTGTTGACCTACAACAGCCATCAAAACTTGATCGCAGCCTACCAGCGAGGCTTCTTTGACGATTTAATCGGTGCCTTTAATGGGGTCTCACAAGACGCCATTATGCGCGATACGCCACTGCAAAAACTGGCCCAGCTCAAGCCCGCATACGACCGCGAAAATGGCACACTAACTGCGGCCAATTCGACCACGCTGACCGATGGCGCGGCCGCCGTGCTGCTGGCGAGCGAGGCATGGGCGCAGGCACGAAACCTGCCGATACAGGCCTACCTCACCCACAGCGAAGTCGCCGCAGTAGATTTTTACAGCGATGGCAAAGACAGCGAGGGATTGCTCATGGCTCCCGCCTACGCGGTGCCGCGTATGTTACAGCGGGCCGGATTGGGTCTTGAGGATTTCGATTTTTATGAGATTCATGAAGCCTTCGCGGCGCAAGCCCTGTGTACCCTGAAGGCCTGGGAGGACGGCGATTTTTGCCGAGATAAACTCGGACTAGACGGCCCGTTCGGCAGTATTGATCGCGCCAAGCTCAACGTCAATGGATCAAGCGTTGCAACCGGCCACCCATTTGCCGCCACCGGCGCAAGGATCATCGCCACGCTTGCAAAGTTACTCGAGCAAAAGGGCAGCGGACGGGGCCTGATTTCTATCTGCGCCGCGGGCGGTCAAGGCGTCACTGCCATTGTTGAACGATAGCCAAACCGCAGTGGTAAGTTAGTCCAATAATCATAAGATCGCGCCGTTGCAGCGCGGTCAAAACTGCGTCGTGCCCTGTGTGCCGAACACCGCACCGCCGGCAATCGGCATCGGCTAGAGTGCTACGGTAAAGAGCTAAAAAGCTAGAGCAATTCATCCAACGAATCTGCCTCGATCAACGCTTTTAGTTCTCTGCTGCCGCCGATTAAGGTGCCGCCGATAAAAATCATCGGAAAGGTTGCCCACCCGGTCCACATTTTTAACGCATTGCGTCGATACCAGTTATTAAAATAGCTGCCATACTCCAAGTACGCGTGTTCAATACCCAGTGCGGTCAGTGTTTTGCGCGCTTTTTTAGGCGCTGGGTTTTGCGCCATGCCCACCACCACTACTTTATTGTTGGCAACCGCCGCCTGAACTTCGGCGACAATGTCGGCGTGATTCGCCGCGATTGTTGGTTGTATAGCGGGGTGAATATGCTGATCAGCGAGAATTTGACGGGACATAAGGCACCTTGATCACGGTTAATTAAACGTTCGGTATGGCGCCATCCACCGACCAATAGTGAAGGCCGTTGAACAGCGTCTGGCGCTTCGCCGCCATTTCCATCTATAGAGTATCTATAGAGTATCGATAGGGCATCGATAAGCCCATCGACAGATGGCGGTGAAGACTAGTTTCTCGCGCACGCCGGCGACTCAATCGCCGGCAAGATCGCGATTATGCTAGCTTAAATGGGTTAGCATCGTCGTTAAGCAACGTTTGCCTGCAGCAACTCGACCTCAAAAATCAGCACCGCATCCGGCCCAATAGGTCCCTGCCCCCAGGATCCATAGCCTAGATCAGGTGGAATAAAAAGCTCCCATTTAGAGCCTTCTGCCATCAATTGCAGTGCTTCGCTCCATCCGGAAATAACCTGGGTCACGCCAAATTGTGTCGGCACCCCACGATCAATTGAGCTATCAAACTGAGAGCCGTCCAACAAACGCCCAACATAGTGCACTTCGACAACGCTGTCGGTGGTGGGCAAATCACCGCTACCAGCGGTAATGATGCGGTATTGAAGTCCACTGTCGGTGGTGACAACGCCAGTTTTTTCAGCATTTTCTGCCAGAAATTCGATCGCTTGATCGGCATTACTATCGGTCTGCATAGAGAGAGTTCCTAAATTTTCTGATGAGATGCGCTTATAAAAAAGTAGCCGAAACAAAGCGGCCAGATTAACCAGCGCTGCGGCTAGCAAAAACCACGCACCGGACTGCAGCGATTGTAACGTCATAAGGGTAAACAGGAGTATAAAAATAACCATAAAAACGTTGAGTGCACGCTGATACGACAGCGCCATCGTGACGCCGACGCGCAACCCGACGGTGAGTAGCAACAATACATTGACCACGATAGAGATAACGCGCTCCTCGAAGCTGCCCTGCGGGCCGGCTAGATCGAGCGGCAGCGCAAAACCAAAAATGGCGCTTAAATGGTAGCCAAGCATCACTACCGCAATGCTAAAAATTGCAGTGGTGGACAACTTAATAGTGATAGGTGGCGTCATGGGGTCGCTCCATGGCAGTGATAAGTAAAGGGCGTTTATCGATCACGACAAAAACAAACGACAACGCAAGTATAGTCATATTTTTACGCCTACCGATGAGTAATCTAACCAACGCGACCTCAGGGCCATTTTTATCGCGGTGTTGGCGTGCCGCGATCGGGGCCCAGACATCGGAACGCGCCACCAGCGCGCCGTGTTTGCTGCACCCGCTTGGCAAACAGCGCAACGATGAACACGGGTGTGGCGCAACGTTGCAGTAGAGAATTGCAGTAGAGAGTTGAGATAGAGAGCGACGAAAGAGGGTCACGATCGATCGCTGAAACAGACCGTTAAATTAAAGAGTGCTGAGAAAAAATCCCACCCGAGCGTTAAGCGGTCTTTTTATAGACGCCTCTCGACCCTCAACGTCCCTTTAGTATCAACGCCTGTGCAGCGTCACCGGAACGCCGTACTTTGGCCGCGTGGTCAGACTGATCAGCGGTTCGATATTTGCGTCACTGTTGACCTGCAAGCGAAAGCGCTGGGTTGTCATGGCGATAATAAACACCGCCTCCATCAACGCAAAGTTATTGCCCAGACATACTCTGGGACCACCCCCAAAAGGGATATAGGCATACGAGTGTTGCGCCCGCTGGGCGTCTTTTTCAAACCGTTGGGGATCAAACACCTCTGGCTGTTGCCAAAAATCCGGGTGTCGATGCAATAAAAACGGACTAAAAAATAGATCGGAGCCGCCCTTGATATGGTAGTCACCCAAGGCGTGATCGCTCTCGACATGGCGCGGCAACATTGGTACCGGTGGATACAACCGCATGGTTTCCTTGAACGCGTTGAGACAATAGGGCAGATCGGCAAAATCTGCTGCGGTGGGTGTTCTCTGGCCAAGCACGGCATCCACTTCCCGCTCGATATTGGCTCTGATCACCGGTTGCTGCGAGACGATTGTCCACAGCCAAGACATGGCATTGGCAGTGGTTTCATGGCCGGCGATAAACATCGTCATGGCTTCGTTGCGCAATTCATCATCGGTCAGCGGTTGACCAGTTTCCTCGTCGGTTGCCTCCATCAACATCTGCAACAGATCCATCGGTTGTTGGTCGGATAGCCGTCGCTGGTGAATAATCTTAAATATGATCTGGTCGAGCTGATCGATGTATCCGCGATATTTTTTATTGCTGCCAAGCGGCAACGCATACAGCGCTTGGAACGGTAGCGCGGCTCGTCGATTGGTCGCAGCCAGCAGCGGCGGAAAGATGGCCGCAAAGGTTTGCAGATCGTCGTCAGACAGCGCGGTACTGAACAGCGCTTTGACCACAACTTTTAACGTCACCTGCATCATAGCGTCGGTGAGTTCTATGGTCTTACCGGCGTCGCACTCGGCTTCCCACTGATCGAGCATTTCGGTTATGCAGTGGGTCATCAAACTGCCCAAGCTGGCGATTTGGCTGTTGTGAAAATACGGTTGCACCAATAGTCTCTTGCGCCGCCACTCGCTCCCAACCGAAGTAAAGGTGCTCTCGCCCAAGACCTCTTTGACGATCTTAAAACTGATGGTTTTTTTAGAGTAATTAGCGCTGCTGCGGGTCAAAACTTCCTTGACCAATTCCGGATGATTAACAAAGTAAGCGCGTTTTTTCAATAGCTTAAACGTCACTACATCGCCGTAGGTGTCGGCCATAGATTGCAGCCAGTCAAGGCGCTTAGAACTGGCAAAATGCAACAGACTGCCGATATAGGGGTAGCCGTTGGGTCCACTGGGTTGGGTATGTGATGGCCTCATGATTCGATCCAGTGCCGATAATTATTGGGGCTTAAAGCGTTCAGCCCACTTTGTTATTTTTGCGTCTAAACGCGCAATTCTTTAGCACGCCATAATAACACCAGCGCTCGTCAATAACAGCGCGAATCGGACGCATTGGTTTGCTGTAGCTGGGGTTGACTGTAGCTGGGCTTCGACATCGGTTACGGGGTCTATATCAACTCCGTCATAACGACAATTTGGTATGCCTTTTTGCGTAAACTTCACCCGTTGCAGTATTGTGTAACGCTATTAAATGGCGTCGCGTTTTGATACAAACGATAAAAGTTTTCTCGCCCGCTAGGCACTGATCGATGAGGGATAAACCGCTATGACAATCAATCCCTTTTAGTACAATCCTGTATACTAAAAAGTATGACCGACCAGCAACCCAATAACCCTTTGCATGGGATTACCCTCGAACAAGTGGTGACTCGGCTCGAAAAACGCTACGGATGGGCTTACCTCGCCCGCAATATCAACATCAACTGTTTTAAAAGCAATCCGTCGGTCAAGTCGAGTCTTAAATTTTTGCGCCGAACCCCCTGGGCGAGGGAAAAAGTTGAAAGTTTGTTCATCGCCGCCTTTACCGACGCGCCCCCACCCAAGACCAAGTCGGCCGGCCCCTGGGCCAAAGGACTTGCCAACTTAACGTCTAGAGAGTCATCACAATCACCCAGCGATGCGGCTAGCGCGGCAGAGTAAAAATTTAGCGCGCAACCGCATTAATTAATTGCTGCTTGAGAACGAACTTTTGTACCTTGCTTATCGGGTAGACCAACCACCGCCACTTCAGATACTGCCCTGTGCTCAAAGATTACCCCCTCGACAACGCATATCGGTACTTGTGTATGATCGCCAATCACCGCTATTCTAAGCACTACGGCTTAGTTATTAAGTCGCAATCGCCCATTAATAATCACCATGGAGAAAATAACAATGAACAAAGCCACTATGACGCTCATGATCTTGTTTGCATTGGCCGCCTGCTCCCCCCCAGCCAATGAGCCCGCCAATGACAGCACTGGCGAGGCACCAACCGATGCGGTCGAGTCCTCGCAAGCGGCACCCGAGATAGCCGTAATCGAGTACGTTTGGCACCGCAAAGGCGCAGAGTACAGCGACGAAAAATTAGCCGATTTGGTGATCAAGTGGAATGCGCTGATCGATGCCGCTGGCTACGATATCAATCGCGCCAACATTATCACACCCCACGTCGAATCCGAGCGCTATGATTTTATTTGGGTCATGACCTTTCCGTCGATGGAGGTTAGAAATGCGGTCTGGGACGATTGGATGGCAAATCATGCCGAGGATTGGGACGCCACTATCGCCGGTATTATGAGCTATAACACCGAGGATATTTACACCTTTAAGCCGACGGTAAAACGCCCGCCATCGGTGATTGACGACGACAATGCCTTTGAAAATGAGTTTAATTTTTGTAATTATAACGAGGGATACGGCGAGCAAGATTTGGCCGATTTTGAAAGCCAATTTGCAGCATTTATGGACGCCTCCGACGCCACAAACGGCGCCAATGGTTACTACTACGTAATGCTTGAACCCTATTTTGAAGGTACCGAAGAAAACCCCCTGACGGATTATCTATGGTTAAACCTATGGTCAAATGAAGATGAAAAGGCCGCGGGTTATGCCAATTACGAGGCCTCAGACCTACCCCAGGTTGCCGACGCCTTTAGCACGTGCAATCGAGTCGCTTTTGCCGGCCAGCAAATAAGATAGCGGGGCGCTCAAAGCGCCGTATAAAAACTAACGGCAAGGCGTCATTGCGCCTTGCCGTTGGTGGCGTGCGCGGTACCGCAAGT
>CALGJN010000132.1:0-12226 GCA_937920185.1 uncultured Cellvibrionales bacterium
TTTACAAACGCGGCGAGCATTTTTTCGAGGTTGATTTTAACTTGAGATGAGGCCTTGTAGTAATCAGTCGTGCCCGCATCACCGATGCGCTGATTGATTTGAATAATGCTCAGTAGTCCGTGAACGTAGGCGTGGGTCGATACGCTATTGAGCCGCGTGGCGTCATTGTTACCACGGTGCAAGCGCTTTATTCTCGTCTGCAACTCACCAAAAGCGCGATCGGAGGCAGCAAAAAAATTGGGAAAATCGCTGCCTTTGAGGGGATGATTAAACATCAGCTCGATAATGTAGGGATGTTTCAAACCAAATTCAATGTAGGTCACGCCGCATTTTACCAGATCCTCTGCTGGGTCGTTTGTCACCCCGTTTTCATTCATTTCTCTAGAAAAATTGTCGAAGGCAAGCGCCCCGACCTCGGCCAAAAGATGTTCTTTGGAGTCAAAGTGACGATAGGGTGCGGTTTGCGATACATTGGCAATTTTTGCAATCTGGCGAAGACTCAGGCGATCGAATCCATTGACTGCAATCCAGTCGTAGGTGCAGAGGATCAATTGCTGTTTTAGATTACCGTGATGATATTTCATCGCATTACCCGGCGGTTGATAGGCTTGCATGCATCAGTTTTTATACCCATAAATATCGCTTCGCTCTACTATGACACGCGTGCAGGCGTCGCCATAACGTTCACATCACAGCGCGCGAACCAGACCAAGTGCGACTGGTCACTCGACGTTTTTTTATCACCCAAGGGGTCAAAGGGCAAGCTCTGCCTTGTTAAAAGTGCAATGTTGACAGTGCCAACATTAGCGGATAATGTGCTCTGCGTAAACATTACCGCAACGAAGCCGCTGACCCTATGAATAAAACCCTAATAATAGTTTTGGCCTGCTTGACGCTGCCTGTTTCTGCCGAAAAATATGTCGATCTTCACCGCGTAAACATGGTTGAAGAATATACGTTAAAGAAAATGTTGCCAGGAAAAATAGTCCCGAAAAGGCAGTCTATCCTCGGTTTCGAGGCTGCCGGCAAAGTCAAAGGCATCCACGTCGATATTGGAGACGTCGTCAAAAAGGGCGATTTATTGGCCGAATTAGAGGATCTAGAAGCTCGTGCGCTATTTAACGAGGCGGCCGCCAATCTGTCGATGCGTAAAAAAATGTTTGCCCGCGCGCGATCATTGGATAACGAAAACGTGGTCTCGCAACAACAACTGGAAAATACCGAAGCGCAATTTCTCATCGCTAAGGCGCAACATGCACGGGCGTCAATTAAACTCCAGCAAACCAAAATTCGCGCACCCTACGACGGCATTATTCAGCGCCGCTTTCTAGACGAGGGCTCGATAGTCAACGCCGGCGCTGCGCTGGTAGAGATTATTGACAACGAATATGTGGAAGCGCGCATCGCCATCCCTCGATCACTGCTAGAGGTCATGCAGATCGGTGAAAAATACCAATTCACAATCAACGGCAAAGGCTTTGAAGCCGATTTGGCGAGGTTAGCGCCAATGCCCGCCCGCGGGTCGAATCATCGCTTGGCAATCTTTGAATTTTCGAGGTTTTTCAACCCCGGCGCGACCGCACGATTGACGTTGGCGGTGACGGAATCAAAGCGTGGTGCCTGGGTACCCCTAAATTCTATCTCTCAGGCTGAACAGGGACTATGGACGGTCTTTACGCTGTCGTCAGACAATCACGCGCAGAAAGACTTTGTCGAATTAATCCATATCGAAGACGACCGAGCGTTCGTTTCTGGCACCTTGAAAAACGCTGATCGGGTGATCGTCGGCGGTGCGTCGAAAGTTGCAGATGGTCAAGCGGTAAGAGACAGTCAATGAAAAAAATTGTCGACCTCTACCTCGATAGGCCGCGAATTTTTGTTCTCGCCATGGCGTTTATCATCATCGGCGGCGTGCTCTCATACGATGCCCTACCCCGCCAAGAAAATCCCCAGTTAGCCGAACGCTGGGGCACAGTGACGGCAGTCTTGCCGGGAGCAGCCCCCGAGCGGGTAGAAACGCAAATCGCTGATGTGATCGAAACTCAGCTGCGCGAAATCGATGAAATAAAAACCTTGGAATCCACCTCACTACCGGGCTTTAGCCGCATTGGCATTGAGTTTAAGGCCCTCGTTAGCCGCAACCAAACCGATGACGTATGGGCAAAGATTGAAAATAAGTTAAAAGAAAGCGTCGAATTGTTGCCGCAGGGCACAACCCTGCGCCTCACCCACAGTGGCCCGCCAACCACCGTGCTGTTTGCATTGCAGTGGTTGGGAGAGGGTGAACCACAGATGATCATCCTGTCGCGACTGGCGCATCAGTTAAAACGACAGTTGGCCAACATCGTCAATTCCGAGCAAGCACTGGTCTATGGCGATACCAGAGAAGAAGTGTATGTTGGCGCCGATTTGGATTTATTAACCAGCGCTGGTATGAACATTGAATCTCTGGCCGTCGCCATCGGGGAATACGATAGCCGCCAGCCGATCGGCAATATTGTCGATCGAGGCACCGAATTCCGAGTCGTAGCCAAAGATAATATCTCGCTGATCAACGATCTAAAGAAACTGCCATTAAAGAGCAGCGTGGACTACCAAATCACAAAACTCGAAGACGTGGCTAGCGTGGAAAAACTGCCCGTTGATCCCCCTATCGAACGGGTCAGTTTTAATGGCAAGCCGGCGGTGTTTGTCGACGTTCGGGGAAAATTTTCGCAAAGGACAGACCTGTACTCTGAATCTGTGCGCAAAGTTGCCGCGTCATTCAAGCAAAATCTGCCAGAGGAAATTGCCCTCGAGATCATTTTTGACGAAGCCGACTTTGTCAAAGAGAAATTCGATAGCTTGGTGCAGAGCATTGTTTCGGCCACGTTGATCGTGTTGGTTTTGAGCTATTTTTTGCTCGGACCGAAATCTGCGTTGATTGTTAGCGCGGTGGTTCCACTGACTATTTTGTTGGTACTGGTTGGCTGCACCCTCCTCCAGGTTCCGCTGCATCAAACCGCGGTGACGGGCATCATTCTATCGCTCGGCCTGTTGATCGATAATTCAATCGTCGTGGTCGAGGATTATAAGCACCGCAAATCCTTAAACCTGATCAACAGAGAGGCGATCTACGCGTCGATCAGGCACCTTTCAATGCCCCTGTTGGCCGCCACGGTGACCACCGGTCTGGCCTTTATGCCGATGGCCGCCGGCAAAGGCGCAAGTCCGGAATTCGTCGGCGATATGGCGATCACCATCATATTGGCGGTCAGTTCATCGCTATTTCTGGCGCTGACCGTGGTGCCGGTGCTGTTAAAAACTATCGAAGATGCCAACTTTTTCAATTTAAACGACTCTAAAAATTCTGGCTTCAGCCACCTTGGTATGACAACTCGATATCGGGCATTGTTGCATTGGGGGTTTTTTAAACCGTGGCGGGCGCTGTTGATATCACTGACGCTGCCGATACTGGGGTTTATTTCCTTTAACTTTTTGGACACAGATTTTTTCCCCAAGCAGGGGAAAAATATGTTCAAAGTCGAGGTCGCACTCGACGCCAATGCCTCCATCAATGCCACCAACCAAAGATTCGTCAGTATTCGAGATCAGGTGTTGCTGGAGGGCTATATCGAAAGCGATATGTGGTGGGTCGGCAGGCGCCTGCCGCGGCTGCTGTACAACGTGATCGGGGGGCCTTCGGGCGAGGGCTTTGACAATCTGGCCACCGGGGTATTTTTTACCTCGTCTTATGCTGAAATGAATGCGCGTTTGGAGGGCTTGGCAAAGCGTCTGGAAAAGGACCATGCCGACGTTAGGATAAGGGTCAGCAAGTTTAAAAATGGCCCGCCAGTTGAATTTCCGGTGCAGGTTGCGATATTTGGCGACGACAATCAAGTACTGCATACGCTCGGCGAACGACTGAAATCTATTTTGGCGAAATCGCCGCAGGTGAGCGACGTGTTAGCCGACCAATCGGCCAGTATCACTGGATTAGAGATTAACTTAGATGAAGTTAATCTGGCGTTTGCATCGGTCTCGTCGAAACAAGTTCTCAACGAGATTGCAGCATCCACGCGGGGCCTCTACGTCGGCAGCCTAATGGATGGCAATAAAGAAATACCTATTCGCATCAAAAATGACAACCTCGAATCCGAAGACATCAATCAAACCGCATACCTCGCCATCTCTACTCAACGCGGGGCGGACTTTGTCGAGAGTTTTTCCGACGTGACCTACCGCGGCGAAATCAACCAGATTAATAGGTATCAAGGTTCCAGAGTCAACGCGGTAAAAGCCGCGGTCTATCCGGGTAAGCTGGCATCGACGGTGTTACAGGATGTGGCGGTGGAGCTCGATGCCTTTGAGCAATCATTACCCACCGGCTACAGCCTCGCGCAATTTGGCGAAGCGGAGGAGAGAAGCGAATCGTTCGGGCAACTGTTCAGCACATTTTTTCTATTTTTAGGCTTGATCGTAATCACCTTGATCATGATTTTAAATAGCTTTCGTCAAGCCGCTATTATTTTGTTGGTGGGCGTTCTGTGCATTGGCCTGGGTTTTTTGGGTATGTTTGTGGGCATGCAAAATTTTGGTTTTATCGGACTCGTAGGGATCGTTGGACTGGCGGGACTGGCCATCAATGACTCCATCGTAGTGCTCTCGCACCTCAACGAAGATGCACAATTCGAGCAGATTTCGAAAACCCAATTGGTCGACACCACGATCAGATCGACGCGCCATATTTTGACCACCTCGCTGACCACCATGGGCGGATTATTTCCACTGTTGTTCGACAAATTTTTTGCCACGTTGGCCTGGGCAATGTGTTTTGGTGTTATGGGTTCGGCGCTACTGGCTCTGCTATTGATTCCTTCGATGTTTTGCCTATTAGGTAAAGTGCGCAATTAAGCCGGCTATGAATAGCAATGCCAAACCAACGGGACATTCGCTTGGTGCCTCTGACATGGCAGCTCTCGCAATCGCGCGCTTAGACTGCTAGCGCGACTCCCCTGTCGATGGTCGCGTGCGCCCGTTATTGCGATGTGTATACGGTTGTCAGCGGAGCAAATTTCTGGCCTCGAATACAGAAACCTGTATAGTCTGGCGCTGGAGAAAAAATATGTGGTTTAAGGTTCCATCAGGATTGCAAATTGCCGCCAGTTGCTGGGGATCCGAGCGCGACCCGCTGGTGGTGCTCATGCATGGGGGAGGTCAAACCCGACACGCCTGGGGCACGACCGGCGCAACACTCGCCGCGCGCGGATTTCATGTGATTGCCCTCGACCTGCGCGGTCACGGCGACAGCGACTGGCACCCGGACGGCGAATACGGCGTCAAAAACTACCTCAAAGATCTCATCGCCGTGCTCGAACAGGTCGACAAACCTGCGGCCTTGGTCGGCGCCTCACTGGGCGGCTTGGTGGCCATGTCCATGGCCGGCCAGAGCGATTTAAAAAGCCTCTGCTGGTCACTGGTGATGGTCGATATTGGTATTCATCCCAATTTAGAGGGCTCAGCGGAGATCATCGCTTTTATGCACTCCGGCAGCCAGGGCTTTGCCAGCGTTGCCGAAGCTGCCGACGCGGTGACCGATTATTTACCGCACAGAAAAAGGCCGCGTGACCACCGCGGACTGGAGAAAAATCTGAGGCTCAAGGAGGATGGCAGATATTACTGGCATTGGGATCCGCAATTTTTACAGGCCCGCCCGATGGAGTTGACCGATGCCTATCGCCAACAGCAGACCGCACTGGCAGAGAATGTCACCACTCCCACGCTACTGATCAAGGGCGCCATGAGCAATGTCGTCACCGACATCGAAACCGAAGATTTCCTGCAAACCATAGGGCACGCAGAATTCGTTGAAATCAAAGATGCCGCGCACATGGTGGCGGGCGACAGAAATGATATTTTTGCCTCGTCGGCGATCGATTTTCTGCACCGCCATCGACCGGGTGACGAACCGGTGCGTCTGTCGGCAGCCGATGCGGCCACTCAGACGTCTGAGTTCGCCTAACTAAGACCCGATGCCGATGCGGGCCGGGGTCATTTTTAAAGTCCATACCCAAAATAAGTAGATAGATACGTAGTTAGATAAATAGCGCGCTAACCACCGCCTGCTCGAGTCAGTCACCGCACTTACTAGCCGCCAAAATTCTAGCCGCCAAAATTCACTTGCATGGATCGCAACGCAATGTCCTGACGCGTCTTATGCGGGCGATAAAAGCGCGCTACAATTCAGATTAGACTGCCGATAAAACTCACAGCTTTAACCGAGTACCCAATCCATGCCGCTATCCGTTGACAAAGCGCTCCGCAAAGCCCAGAGCCTGATCAAAAAGGGCCGGCCTGGCGACGCGGAAGCGCTTTACCAACAGCTATTGGCGGCTTTTCCACAGAGCAAGAGTGCGCTGCGAGCGCACGCCGATCTCAGGGCCAAAATCGACTCTGGAGCCACACCCAGCGCCGAGCCAACGGTCGATGCGGCGCGCCAAATAGCGGATTTATTGGAACGCGGTGAATTCGTAAAAACGCTGCGCCTGAGCGATAAAATGCTACGGCAATTACCCCACTCTAGCGTGCTGCATAACGTTCAAGGTGCGGCTCATCGCCGACTTGGGAACTTTGAGCAAGCCGTAGAGAGTTTCAAAAAAGTGCTGCAGATCGCGCCGAACAACGCCTTGACCCACAATAATCTGGGCGTTGCGCTGACCGACATCGGCGCCTTGACCGAGGCTGTCGAGAGTTTTAACAACGCACTCGAAATCGACCCCGACTACGCCGATGGCTATTTTAACTTGGCGGTTGCACAGGGATACCAAGGCGACATCGACGCCGCCATCGATAGCTATAAACACACTCTAACGCTGACGCCAGGCCGCGCTGACGCGCACTACAACATGGGTAATGCACTGCTACAAAAACAGCGCCCAGACGCCGCCATCGATTGCTACCGGCGGGCCACTGAGGTCGCCCCCGATTATTCCAAGGCTTTCAACAACTGGGGGAATGTGCTAAAAACGCAAAATCAGCTGCCGGCGGCGATCGCGCGCTATCAACAGGCGCTCGAGATCGACCCCGATCACGCCAATGCACGCGTTCACAAACTGCATCTGCAGGCGCTGATCTGTGACTGGGCGGCCGCGTCTGGTGACCCCGCATCGGTGGCGTCGATAGGAATATCTGGCGAGGAGGTAGCGCCGTTTTCAATGCTGACCCTGGAGGACGCTCCCGAGCGCCATCGGTTGAGATCGCAGTTATTCACGCAGAATAATTTTAGTCCGTCGCGGCTACCCGCTTTGACGACACCCGCCGACAGGCCGCAAAAATTACGCGTCGGTTATTTTTCGGCAGACTTTCACAATCATGCGACCATGTATTTAATCGCTCGATTGTTCGAAGCCCATCAGGCCGATAATTTTGAACTCTATGCCTACTCTTTTGGTCCGGACAAGCACGATTCGATGCGCCAACGACTGATCGAGGCGGTGCATCTATTTACCGATGTGCGCGAGCTTCAGGAGCGCGACATTGCCCTGCTGGCTCGCCAGCACGGACTGCACATCGCGGTCGATCTGAAGGGCTATACGCAGAACAACCGATCGGCTATTTTTGCCCACCGCGCGGCCCCAGTGCAAATTAACTATTTGGGCTATCCAGGCACCATGGGCGCCGACTTTATCGACTATATGATCGCCGACGCGGTGGTCGTACCACCTGTATATCGCGACTGTTATACCGAAAAAATTATCCAAATGCCGTATTCTTATCAGGTCAACGACGCGACTAGGGCGATTTCTGAGCGGCCAGTGACTCGGGCCGAAATGGGGCTTCCGGCAAACGCATTTGTGTTTTGTTGCTTCAATAACAGCTACAAAATCACCGCCGATGAGTTCGACGTGTGGATGCGCCTGCTGAATAGCGTCGACGGGAGCGTACTCTGGCTACTGCAATGCAACGTATGGGCCGAGCAAAATCTCAAACAACAGGCGACTGCGCGAGGCATTGATTACCAGCGTCTCATCTTCGCCGAGACCTTGCCGCAGGCCGAGCACCTGGCCCGCCATCGACTGGCCGACCTCTTTATCGATACCTTTGTGTACAACGCTCACACCACAGCCAGCGATGCCCTCTGGGCGGGGCTACCGGTGGTCACCAAACTGGGCCAGGGATTTGCCGCGCGGGTCGCCGGAAGTCTGCTGACAGCTCTCGGGTTGCCGGAGTTGATCACTCGTACCACAGCCGACTACGAGGCGTTGATTTTACAACTTGCCTGCCATCCACAAAGCCTCGCAGCGATACGCCAAAAACTCCAGCAGCAGCGATTGTCCGCGGCGTTATTTGATAGCGAATTATTTGCCCAGCACTTGGAAGAGGGTTATCGACGGGCGTACGATCGCCACTTTGACCAGCATGATCCCGAGCATATAGAGATCGAACCCTGAGTAGGGTCGCCCGAGGGCGCTCGAACCACCGATCTGTTTGCGCAGACTAACCATCCAGGCCTAGCGCAGTACAGCGATACCCCAGTTCATGGCCATTGAGTTGAGCGTCTCAGAGCGCGCTATGGGTGGTACCACAGATAAACGATGAGCAACATCAAAGCCGTCAGAAAAACTTATTCGGCCAGCGATCGAGACCCATTGCGTAGCGCATCACCGGACGACTTATAAGCGGTAATTTGGCCGCAGCCAGCGCTGCATTGCGTGCCCATAACAGCGGCGCAATGTCATTGCTAAAGCCGTGATAGAACCCATCCATAGCGTGCATCATCAAACCGTTGGCCCAACGGCGGCGATTTTGATAGGGCAACAATGCCGCGCGCGACCACCAGTCCGATCGCGTTTTCAAGGCCTCTGCAATCACTTCAGCGAGCGCAGCGCTGTCCTGAAAACCCAAATTAACACCCTGTCCAGCGAGCGGGTTAATGGTGTGCGCCGCGTCGCCGATCAGCGCTAGGCCCTGCTGTACATAGGCATTGGCGTGCTGTTTGTGGAGTGGAAAACTGCCCTTGGCAAGAATTTTTATTGCCCCCAACTCCCGCGGAAAGGTCGCCATCATGCGCTCGGCCAAGGTGCTGTGGTCAAGCGCCGCCAGCGCCTCAACACGCTCCGCACGGTGATACCAGACGACCGAGCCGTGGCGCCCCGGCAGCGGCAAAAACGCCTGGGGGCCATCGCGGGTGAAACGCTGCCAGGTAATATCCTGCTGCGGGTATTCGGTGGTCACCGATGCCACCAAACAGGACTGGCGATAACGTGCACCGCGAACCCCCACACCAAAGGCTTGGCGAACCGCGGAGTTGGCACCATCTGCGCCAATCAATAGCCGTCCGCTAAAGCGCTGGCCGTCGGCGGATAATACTTCGATCTTATCGCCGACGCGCTGAAACTCCGAACACACGCTGGGGCAATGAATATGTACCTGCGGCAAGGCCTCGAGCGTCTTCCATAGAGCGATCTGCAGCAACCTGTTTTCAACGATGAAACCGAGCTCTGGACAGCCGACCTGCTCCGCCTCAAAAGTCACATCGCCAAAGCCGCGCATTTCCCAGACCCGCAAACGACGATAGGGACAAAGTCGCAGCGCTTCGACGCGCGGCCATACGTCTAGATTTTGGAGAAGCGCCACGGTCTGTGGGCTGATAGCTGAAACCCGCAGATCAAAGTCGTCAGTGGCGACGAAGGGCTCTGGCATGCGGCTCTCGAGCACTGCCACTTGGAGATCCAGCGAGGCCAACTGCGCGGCCATCGCCAGCCCCGTCATGCCACCGCCAGACACGATTACGTCGTAGTTTAACCGCGTCACTGGCTCGGCCCGCAGCATTCTGATATCGTCGCCGGTCTAGATAATTTCATAACCTTGCCCGCTAATTTGCCGCGCCAACTCGGCGATGTGCGCCGGACCTATTTCGCAACAGCCACCGACAATACTGGCACCTTGGTCGAGCCACTGCATGGCAAACCGCGCGTAGGCTAAGGGATCGAGATCCCGTCGTTGATCGAGCTTATCAACCGTCTGCGGCCCGTTGACAAACGCTTCGGTGATCTGGGTAAAGCCATTAGCATACGCGCCAAAAGGCAAACCAAACGTCGCTACTATATCGAGGCCGACGGTAACCGCCTCGGGAAGCGAACAATTAATCAATAGCGCAGCGGGAGCGTAGCGCTGAAGAACCGGCGCCAGCGCGGGCAATGGCTCCCCCGACCTTAACCTCGTGCCGTCGACGTCGTCCACCGAAATCGCCAACCAAACCGGCAGCGCGGCCTTATTCGCGGCGCGTAGAGCCCCCTCGGCCTGAGCCACAGACGACATCGTTTCAATCAATAATAAGTCCACTGCTGGGGCCAGTGCGGCAACAATATCGGCGTATAAAAGTTCCGCCTGCTCCGGTGGCGGACAGGCCTCTGGGCGGTAGGAGCCCACCAGTGGCCCTATGGCTCCAGCCACGCGCCCCGAGCCATGCGCATCTCGCGCGTTACAGGCAACCTCTACGGCAGTTGCCCACAGCGCCTCAAGTCGATTTTCAAGGCCCTCGGCCTCCAACCGATCGCGCAGCACCGGATAGGTATTGGTCGTCGCTAGGGTGGCGCCGGCACGAAAATACTCTGCGTGTACCTCGCCAACCAATTCGGGTTGCTCGATCAACACTTGGGTAGACCACATCGGCGTCGGCTCTCTGCCCGCCCGCACCACCACTTCCTGCCCGACCGATCCGTCCAACAGCGTTATCTGCCTCACATTTGCCCCCTCGTTACTACAACCGCCGCCATCGGCGCCTATTGGAGTCACTTCCATAAGATGCCGTAAAAAAGAAGCGCCTCGCGGCAAGTATACGCAACGCTGGCAAAAAGGGCCCGATGCAACAACAATATACTGCCAACATAAATCGCGTGGCAGCTCGATTTTTTTTGCAAAACACCGGCTGAACGCTGGATTGTCAAAGCATGACAAGCGCCACGTTGAACATCGTCTGGCACCATAAAACAATTAATAGGGCGACGATCGGGACACCAGCAGCGTATGATGGGGGAAGTGTGCGCGTTAAACGGTGCCGAACTGTAAAAAGGAGTTTTACAATGCTACTACCAGATTGGAGTGGTGGGTCTGTCCACTGCGCATTGCGGTGCTTGCCAACGGCATGCGACAACCTTGAATCATACCCATGCGAGTCCTGATTACCGGAGCCTTTTGCTCGGTCGGCTGCGCATTGATGCAGGAGCTAGCCAACGAATCCCTGGATGTCATAGCCGCAGATATAGCACCAATACTTCGCCTGCCGCTGCACTATCGCTTTAGCTCTATGGATGTCCGTGGCCAAGATCCAGACAGAATAATCGCCCACGAGCGCCCTGATGTGGTAATCCATCTAGCGGCCACACAACCGCCATCGAACCGGCAATTAGCCCATCAGGTCAACGTTATCGGCACGCGCAATGTACTCGACGCATGCATTGCACACGGTGTCAAACGGCTCGTAGTGACCTCTTCAAACGCCGCTTATGGCTACCATGCGGATAATCCGCAGCCGCTCACAGAAACCGCACCGTTGCGCGGCAACGCAGAGTATAGCTACGCAGACCATTACCGGCAGATCGAAAACATACTCCAACAGGCGCGCATCGACCACCCGCAACTAGAGCAGGTAGTATTGCGGGTCGCGACGGTATTAGGGGCCGGCGTAGAAAATATCATTACCGCGCTATTTCACCGTCCACACATGCTCGCCGTCAACGGCAGTGACGGTCCGTTTAGCTTTATCTGGACCCGCGATCTGACACGAGTGCTGGTGCGCGCCATCGCAACCAGCCCTGCGGGCGTCTTTAACGTCGCGGCAGATGGGGTTCTTAGCGTTCATGAATTGGCGCAAAGACTCGGCAAGCCGGTACTCAAGCTACCGGTTTGGGGATTAAAAGCCCTATTAACAGTCGCTCACACTCTGAACTTCACGCGCTATCACCCAAGCCACGTGAGCTTTCTTCAGTACCGGCCGGTACTCGACAACAGCGCGTTAAAAGAGGCCTTTGGCTATACCCCAGAATTAACCAGCCGACAAGTCTTTGACCTCTGGCAAAAGAACGCGGGACTCTAGTCAGAGATTGCGCCGCGCCGCTTGATGTCAGTCCCCGCTAGTCGCGTCTAGCCATTAAATCGAGCAGCGCCAGCACGGTCGCGTAAATTCCGGTTGTCACCGCAGGCTCGGGTTGAATCACAAATAGGGGACTGTGGTGTGATGGCACCG
>CALGJN010000133.1:0-1363 GCA_937920185.1 uncultured Cellvibrionales bacterium
TGCCCATAGACTTCGATCAGGGCGTCGGAAAACTCGACCGGATGGGAGGTGGTGTAGCGAATGCGGTCGATGCCGTCGATGTCGGCGATGTAGGGAATCAAACCGGCAAAATCGCACTGCGATGCGTCGGGCATCTCGCCTCTATAGGCGTTGACGTTTTGCCCCAGCAGGTTGACCTCTCGCACGCCCTGATCGGCCAGCGCGCTGACTTCGAGGAGGACATCGGCGACCGGACGGCTGACCTCTTCGCCGCGGGTGTAGGGCACCACGCAAAAAGTACAGTATTTCGAGCAGCCCTCCATGATCGACACGAACGCCGATGCGCCATCGGCATCTGGCAGCGGCAGGCGATCAAACTTTTCAATCTCGGGAAAGCTGATGTCGACCACTACCGTGCCGTCTGCCTTGCGGCTTTCCATCATCTCTGGGAGTCGATGCAACGTCTGGGGGCCAAATACCAAGTCGACAAAGGGCGCGCGCTTGGCGATCGCCTCGCCTTCCTGGCTGGCGACGCAGCCACCGACGCCAATAATCAGGTCGGGTTTGGCGGCCTTGAGATGCTTCCAGCGGCCCAGTTGGTGGAACACTTTTTCCTGCGCTTTTTCGCGAATCGAACAGGTATTAAGCAAGATCACATCGGCATCGCGGGCGTCGTCGGTGGTGACCATCTGATGGCTCTCGCCCAGCAGGTCGCGCATCCGTGACGAGTCGTACTCGTTCATCTGGCAGCCGTGGGTGACAATATGCAGTTTTTTTACCGGTTTTGAGGTCATTGGAGTGTCGTTTGACCGCCTCTATGTCGCTGGATCGCCATTATAGCTCCGCCCTTTTAATTGGCAACATAAAGAGGTGCGCGACGGCGCTATTGTGCTATTATTCGAACTTGATGCCCGACTGAGAAATGCTGTGTCCGACGCCCCTGCAGAACCGATTTACCGCGTGACTTTCTATAACCAGAACGACGTCTATGAAATATATGCCAAGCATGTCTTTCAGAGTGATTTGTGGGGTTTTTTGGAGGTTGAAGAGTTCGTCTTTGGCGAGCGCACGCAGATGATTGTCGACCCCGCTGAAGAAAAGCTAAAGACCGAGTTTTGCAACATCAAACGAAGCTTTATCCCGATGCAGTCGGTGGTGCGTATCGACGAGGTCGAAAAAGAGGGCACGTCTAAAATTACCGAGGCGAGCGGCGGTAACATCAGCCCGTTTCCCTACCCGTCTATGGCCGCGGTCAAACCCAAAAAAGATTAATCGCGAGCCACCCTTCGCGGGCGCAAGCCGATAGAGGATAAGTTATGCAGGATGCACAGACGTTACTTCCCTACGAATTCGCGCGCACCCATCGCCTGCTGTTGAACGCCGC
>CALGJN010000134.1:0-8866 GCA_937920185.1 uncultured Cellvibrionales bacterium
GCTAAACGGGCGATAGCAGATCATTTTGACAAAGCCTATGAACTCGAGCACCAATTGGAAAAGAGCGGCAAGACCGAGTTGTTAAAAATCGCTCAGGGCGTAGTGCCGAAGGGAGTTAGTTGCACCTACATAAGGCAAACCGAAGCGCTCGGGTTAGGACACGCGGTGTTGACCGCAGCGCACCTTATTGGCGATGAGCCGTTTGCTGTATTGCTGGCCGATGATTTGATTCACAGCGATCAAGCCGCGCTGCAACAGATGGTGGCCCAGCACAACTTTTACCGCAGCTCTGTGATAGCGGTGCAACAGGTGCCAGGACCGGGCATCTCAGCTTACGGTGTGATCAGCGGCAGTAAGCAGGATGAGCGGATGTACCTGTTGGATGGCATCGTCGAAAAACCGAGTCTAAAGGATGCGCCATCCGATATGGGGGTTACCGGTCGGTATATTTTCACGCCGCGAATCTTTGACTACTTGAGGAATTTGGCGCCAGGTTCTGGCGGCGAGTATCAGCTGACTGACGCTATCCAAGGCTTGCTGATGGAGGAGCAGGTTATGGCCTATGAATTTTCCGGTACCCGTTATGACTGCGGTAGCAAACTTGGCTTGTTACGCGCTAACATAGAACTCGGTCTAGAGCACCCAGAGATTGGCGATGCACTGCGCGATTACATAAAAAATGATCTTTGTGAACGCTTGTAATAAAGCCATTGGGTAGCTGAAATGCGCCAATTTAAAGGCCTCTTGGCGCTCACTCTGCTGAAACTGGTGGCGCGCTTGCCACTCTCGGTAAGCCGTGCACTCGGCCGCGGTATTGGTCGTGCTATCTATCGTTTCGAGTGGCGGCCATGCCGGGTCGCGCGCACTAACTTAGCGCTCTGTTATCCCTCTATGGCCCCCGAACAACGCGAGCAACTGTGCCGACAGCGCATGCTGCATATGGGCCAGACGGTGTGTGAGACACCGCGGTTGTGGCGGCAGCCGAGCGCGTGGCTCGACCGCCATGTCACTGCTATCGAGGGTATAGAGCACTTTGAGTCCACGCTAGAGCGCGATGATGGGACGATTTTCCTAGTCCCGCACCAAGGTAATTGGGAGCTTGTCGGCTTGTGGTTAGCGGCGCGTACGGCCATGACATCGCTGTATGAACCGCCCAAACTTGCACCCTTAGAAAGCTGGATCAAGGGGTCTCGGGAGCGTTCCGGGGCAACCTTGGTACCGACCAATGCTCGCGGTGTGTCAGCCTTGCTGAAGGCACTTAAAAGCGGTCAAGCGATCGGGGTTCTGCCGGATCAACAACCCCCGGAAAGCGGCGGCGCTTATGCCCCACTGTTCGGCGTTTCCGCGCTGACTATGACCTTGGTGCACAAGCTGTTACAGCGCTGCAACGCCAAGGTCGTCTTTTGCGCGGCATTGCGCGACCGCGGCGGCTGGCAGTTACACTTTTTGGCCGCCGATCCTGAAATTCACAGTGACTGTGAGGACACCGCGGTAGGAGCGTTAAATCGAGGTGTTGAACAAATTGCCAATTTACAGTTAAGCCAGTATCAATGGGAATACAAACGCTTTCGCAGCCAGGCAGATGGTGGCACGTCGATCTATGATCGATAGTACTGAGCCGGTCGTACCCGCGGACTGCGCGCCGGTTTCAGCCGTTGTTCAACCGCCTAAAGGTAATGGCGAGCCGGGGTGGCGGGTGATTACCTCCGAACAGGCATGCCAACTCCCCGAACCATGGCGCGATTGGTTATTGCATCAGGGTTCTTTGACAGCCCGTCTGAGCAAGCGTTGCGCAGGGCAACTATCGGTCGAGGTTCTGTCGCAAGATTGGCGGGTGCCGCTTAGTTCGGAACGGCGGCATTTGGCACTCGAACGCCATCAGACTGCGCTGGTGCGCGAAGTGGTATTGTCCGGCCGCGGTCATCCTTGGGTTTATGCTCGCAGTATCATTCCAAGTGCAGCGCTTGAGTGTGCCCTGACCCCAGGCTATGCGTTGGATCAGCAACCTTTGGGTGCGTGGTTATTTGGCGAGCCATCGATGACTCGCGGTGCTATCGAAGTTGCCGAGGTGACGGCTGACTACCTCGGCGCGTTTCAATTTTGCAGTGGCGTTGGCCGTCTTTGGGCTCGTCGCTCGGTATTTTGTGTGCATGCTAAGCCCCTCTTGGTGACCGAGGTGTTTCTGCCCTCTTTGAATGAACTCGAAAGCGATTCAGACCGGTGAGTGAGCCGAGTTTCAGGCGCTTGACAAGTCTGCGCTCTCACCCGTGGCTGCGCTTGATGCGTATCGACCGCCCGATAGGCACTTTACTGCTGCTCTGGCCGACCCTCTGGTCTCTTTGGTTAGCGGGTCGGGGCTTTCCCGACGGCTATAATCTGTGCATTTTTTGTTGTGGCGTGGTGGTTATGCGTGCGGCTGGGTGTATCGTGAACGACTATGCCGACCGCCATATCGACGGCCATGTAGAGCGGACTAAAGACCGCCCATTAGCGACGGGTGAGATATCGCCCAAAGCCGCCTTGGTGGGATTTGTTATGCTCTTGATGGTGGCTTTTGCTCTGGTATTACAAACCAACCGAATGACTATTTTATATTCATTTGGCGGTTTAGCTCTGGTTATTATCTACCCATACGTCAAGCGCTGGAGTCATTTCCCGCAAGTGGTATTGGGTATGGCATGGGCTTGGGTGGTGCCAATGAGCTTTGCCGCGGAACGCGGCACGGTGCCCGCTGAAGCGTTGGTAATATACCTTGCTGTGGTCGCTTGGACTGTGGTGTTTGACTCTTTTTACGCCATGGTCGATCGGCCAGATGATCGACTTATCGGGGTAAAATCGACGGCACTGCTGTGGGCGGAAAGGGAGTTGCTGTACATCGGATTGCTGCAATTACTGACCCTGGCGTGTCTCGCATTGACCGGGTATTTATTTCATCGCAGTGGCTTATTTTTTTTCGGACTGGCTGGCACCGCAGGTCTTTTTGTCTATCAACTTTGCCAGGCTCGGGGCCGACAGCGCGCCGCCTGCTTTCGGGCTTTTCTAAATAATCACTGGGTAGGTTTGGCGATTTTTGTCTCTCTGGTCGCGGACATTTGGCTATATCCTTTTCCGGTGGCGGGCTAGCAATACTTTTGCCAGACCAATAGCTGGTTGTTGCTGGGCATTGTCATGTCTGCAACAAGTTCCAGGCCCGACCTTTTAGCGAGTCGATCGAGCGCCTCAACGTAGCGTAAGCCCTGCGTCGGATCACGCTGTTTTAATTGTTCATCAAAGCGCTTATTACTCGCTGCGAGTGACTTGCGGGTATAGATAAACGGGCCATACAGACAGAGTAGACCTCGACTGGGCAAGGTCTCAGTGGCACCCAAAAAAAGGTGCCTGACGGCCCTCCAGGGCATGATATGTACCGTATTAGCTGTGAAGATCGCATCGTGGCCGATTTGTGGCCAAGGGTTGCAAACATCGAGAGCGATCGGCGGATGCAGATTGGCGTTCGGTACCGCCTTTAACCATTGCATTATGCCGCTGTGACAATGGGTGAGATCGCTGGTGTGCCATTCCAGCCAGGGGAGTCGAGGGGCAAAGCACACTGCATGTTGACCGCTGCCACTGCCGATTTCGAGGACGCATCGGGTGTTCTTAAATACCCTCTGTAGCCGCCTCGCAATGTCTTCTTGGTTGCGTTCGCAGGCCGCTGAAAAAGGTTTTTCCAAAATTAATCCACCTAGTCCCTAGTAAATACCCACTTATCCTCTGTGCTTCGGCTTTTCTGGTAATAATAGCCGCCACTATCGAACCTTTTAAGTTGATCAACCTCGAGGATACGGTTTTTAATCGCGAAGGCTGCCATCAATCCGCGTGCCCGTTTAGCGTGAAAACTAATCACCTTATACTCACCATTTTTGCAATCCATGAATACCGGCGTGATGATCGTCGCCTTGAGGTCTTTCGGTTGGACTGATTTAAAATACTCATTGGAAGCTAAATTGACCAACACCGGACCGCCTTTACCACTGTCGGCATCGCACAGGCAGCGATTGATATTATCGGTGATGATACCACCCCAAAATTGGTAGAGATTGGCACCCCTTGCGGTGGCAAACTTTGTACCCATTTCCAATCGATAGGGTTGCATCAAGTCGAGTGGCCGCAATAGACCATAAAGGCCCGATAAAATGCGCAGGTGATTTTGCGCCCAATCGAGATCGTCGCTGGACATATTGCCCGCCTCCAGACCTTGGTATACGTCGCCCTGAAAGGCGAGCACCGCTTGACGGGCGTTGGCTGCGCTAAATGGGGGTTGCCACGCTTGGAAGCGCTCGTAATTCAGGGCGCCCAATTTATCGCTCAAACTCATCAATCCGCAGACGTCATGCGGCGACAATTTCTGCAATCCGGAGATCAAGTCTTTGGCATGATCCAGTAACTCCGGTTGCGTATGCGTTTCAAACGCCGAAGCGCTTGCGTAGTCTAGTTTTTTCGCTGGCGAAAGGAGCATCAGCATAATCATTTTCCACCGGTTAAAGATAACAGTATAATTTTGCTGATTGCCGGGTAACAAATCAAGTTACAAGGAACATTCCGGCCAGTTAAATTCTAAAAATGGAGTTGTCGAGTGAAGTCTTTTACCTTAATGGCCACCACAGTATTACTCGCCTCGGCCTGCGCGGTTAATCCGGTGACGGGTAAGAACGAGCTGTCGCTGTTGTCGACCGGTGATGAAGTGGCGATCGGCGAGAAAAATTATCCTCCCTCGCTGCAGGCTCAGGGGGGAGTGTATCACGTCGATCTGGAACTGCAGCGCTATGTGAGCGATGTCGGTAATCGGCTAGCGGCGGTCAGCGACAATCCTCAATTACCCTATGAATTTAGCGTTATCAATAATCCAACGCCCAACGCTTGGGCGCTGCCTGGCGGTAAAATAGCGATTAATCGTGGTTTGTTGTTACATCTCAACGACGAGGCACAACTCGCTGCCGTGTTAGCCCATGAAATCGTTCATGCTGCAGCGCGTCACGGCGCGGCCCAGCAGAGTCGAGGCACCCTAATGCAGATTGGTTTAGGCGCCATACAAGCGGGTAGCGAGGGTCGTCAGTACCAAAAATATACCGACATGGCCTCATCGCTCGGTATGCGAGCTTGGTTGGCGAGATATGGGCGCGATGACGAACTCGAATCCGATCGTTACGGCATGATTTATATGGCGAGGGCGGGTTATGAACCGTTGGCGGCGGTTGAATTGCAGCAGACATTTCTCGCCCTGAGCGGCGAGGGGGACAGAGACAATCAGTTTTCAGCGCTCTTTTCCAGCCATCCACCGTCATTGAAGCGGGTTAAAGCGAATCAGTTGACGGCGCGAAGTCTAGTTGCTGGTGCGCGGTTTAAACGGCGGTTTGACGCCGCTATGTCGGGTCTTACGGCAGACGCTCCGGCTTATAAAGCGGCGCGTCGAGCGTCGATAGCGCTGTCAAAAAACGATCCTGAAAATGCCTTGCGCTTGCTCGATCAAGCGGTCGCAGCGCAGCCTGCTGAGAGTGACTTTTGGCGTCTTCGTGGAGATGCTTGGATGAGTTTAAAAAACCTCGATAACGCTGAGCTTGCGTACACTACGGCGATTTCAAAAAATCCACGGTATTATTTAGGCTACCTAAGGCGCGGCGAGTTGCGGTACCAGCGGGGCGCGATCGATCAGGGGTTGATTGATATTCAGCGCAGCTACGATTTATTAGCCACTGCCAAGGCCAGTTACTACCTCGGGATTACGGCGCAAAAGCGCGATCAACTGCAACGTGCAGAGGGCTATTTGTCGGCTGCCGCGAACGCCTCTGGTGACGTTGGCGAACGGGCGCGCCGCGCGCTGTCTTCGTTGCGATTGTCGACGGCGCCCGAGCGCTTTTTCAAGGTCGACTTGGGGGTTAATGAACGCGGTTTGCTGCGCGTACGATTGCGAAATACCAGTCAAGCCGTCCTACGAGCAATGCAATTACGGGTGATCGATTTGCATCGAAGCGCCGCTGCAGAGGTTATTTTACCGGTTAATATTGTCTTGTCGCCCGGCGCCAGTGGAGTGCTCGAAACGGGGATTGGGCCGGTTTCTGGCGCGCAGTTATCGGGCCGTTTCCAAGCCGAGGTTGTGACGGCCAGCTTAGTCGAGTAGTCTTATCAAGGTAACGGAGCGTATCTGTTGCGTGTTGTGGTTAATTTTAAACGACTGATTTGAGATTGGAGGATCGATCGGTGCAAAATAAGACCCCACCGCCTTGCGCGGTGTGCAAGTTGATTCGCATCTATATGTTGGTTGCCATACCGATGATATTTATTATGTGGACAAAACCGGAGATTGCTCGGTTGCAGGGGATTTCGCTGACCAATGCGTTTGCAACCTTGGTGACCTGCGCGTTTATTGGTATTATATTTTGGAAATATTATCACGAAATTTGGAAACCGCGCCGTGAAGCCGCCGATAAAGAACGGACCTGATTGCTGGCAATGCGTTCATTTTAAGATTACCTACGATCCAAAGCGGCCCTATGGTTGCAATGCAATGGGCTTTAAATCAAAGGCGTTGCCGAGCGTCGAGGTGGTCAGGGCCCACGGCGAGCACTGTCTGAGCTTTCACCCAAAACCAAAGCCAATTTAAAGCAACGTCGCCGTTGTGACTCTATTGCGCGCACGGCTCGTTGCGCGTGCCTATATCAAGCCTAAAAGCTAATCTCGCACCATCAGAAATGGTTGCTTGAGAATCCGCGTTTGGCGACAAGAGATACGGCCACTGTAGGTGTTGATCGCACACTTAAAGGTTTTTTGGTGCAAGCTTGAGCTCGACGTCCAATGGTTGTTTACTTCGGTATCTAAAAAAACATTTTCATTCATCGCTGGGGCAATGCAGTTCGATTGCATGATCGACTTCATTTCACCATTGGTGGGTAACCGCCATTTGATGCCAGATTTTTCCGAAAATTCTATTGCGTAGGCGGTCGCTTCATCCCAGGAAAGATAAAGCGCCTCTCCCTTGCAGCGATAATTGACAAAGCGTTTCCCCCCTGAGCATCGAAACCAACGCGTACCGGTCTTTGGGTCGGTGGCGAGGCCGTTTTCGTCGGTGATAAAGCCGAGCTTGTCGTAGGGCTCTATTGCGTCGCCACATTTGATATCTTCTTTATAAATATCGCAGCCCCCCAGTAACAGGGTGGCACTCAAGAGCGCCGCCACGATCGTTACACGACGAGCGCGACCCAGTCTCCGGTCTAGCGCGGTGGGCGAAGGGTTTAGATTGGGTTTATGCATGCGCTCACCTTTATGAAACAACTTTTTTGGTTACTTAGTGGTCAGTTGTGATCGTAAACAGTTGCGGGGCTGCTTGCAACAATCTGTAAAACGCCTAAAACAGGTGTTGGCGCTATATATCAAGTATAGAAAATAATATATCCTATGACCAACATCAACTTAGAGGGAGTTCGTTACGAACAACTGTAGTTGAAAGTTGGCTGCAAAGTTGGCCCCTATCTTAGGCTAATTTCGGCCGAAACATTAATGATTGTGCTTCTGCTGTCGATCTTTAAACAACCAGCTGGAAGTATGGATGGTTAGTGGTTGTCGCTGCAAACACTGCCGATGCGCGAGACTGGCCAATAGCGCGGTGCTTTTAGCGAACAAATTGCGTAACTGCGAGGAGATTTTATGGATATTGCAACGATAGTGGGCCTTTTGGGGGCCTTTGGTTTAATTTTTTCGGCAATTGACGACATCGGAGCGTTTATCGATGTGCCATCGATGTTGATCGTCGTTGCCGGTTCGGCGATGGTGACCATGTGCCGTTCATCCCTTGCGGGTTTTTTAAGCGCCGGCGGCGTCGCTGGCAAGTGCTTTATGTACAAGATGGACAGCATGCCAGATCTTATTGAGACCATGGTCGAGCTGGCCACCATCGCTCGCAAGGACGGTATGATTGCGCTCGAGGGGCAGGAGTTATCCAACCAGTTTTTGGCTAAGGGCGTGGGCATGCTGGTAGATGGCGCCGAACAGGACATTATCAAGTCGTCGCTAGAACGAGAAAAAGATTCGACTAAGATCCGCCAGCTTCTGGGCGCCGATTTATTTGCCGCGTGGGGTGAGGTGGCTCCGGCGATGGGCATGATTGGGACATTGATCGGCCTGGTGCAGATGTTGGGCAACATGTCAGATCCAAAGGCGATTGGTCCGGCGATGGCGGTGGCCTTGTTGACGACTATGTACGGCGCTATTTTGGCCAACGTGATCATGCTACCTCTGAATATGAAATTGGTCGAGATGGCGGGCGTTGAAGAGCAGAACAACGAGCTGATTATTGAGGGGTTGGTCTTTATGGCCGAAGGTGGTAATCCCCGCGTGCTTGGCGACAAGCTGGCGGCCTTTTGCGATCCAGCGACTCAAGCGAAATTGGCCGCGGCGGCCGGTTAATAGGCGGCGTTAGCCATGGCTGAAGAGGAAAACGAAGCGACCGAAAAAGCGGCTCTCAATTGGTGGGAGGAGCCGATTGATCCCGGTCAAAAGAAACAGGAGTGCCCGCCATGTAAGAGCGGCGCGCCTGCATGGATGGCAACGTTTGCCGATATGGCGACGTTGCTGATGGCGTTTTTCGTTTTGTTGCTGTCATTTGCCGAGATGAGCGTTCCCAAATACAAGCAGATAGCGGGTTCACTCAAAGCCGCTTTTGGGGTCAAGCGGATCGTACCCACGATTACTATTGAGACTGCGAGAAGTATTGTGGTCGATGATTTTTCCCCAGCGGTTGCACAACCGACGGTATTCAGAGATGTGCGGCAGCGCTCCGACGATATCACCATGCGCAGGGTGGTTAAAAAAACTGAAGAAAAAGAAGCCGATT
>CALGJN010000135.1:0-3043 GCA_937920185.1 uncultured Cellvibrionales bacterium
TTATGGCGATTTAAGTTTTTGAGCGCGCGGCTTAAAGACAGTAAAAAAACACTCGGCGATGGGCTCGTCTAGCGAACTGTGTGCAGATTTTAGGCAGTTCTAAGTGATGTGTATGTGCGTTGATGTGTTTTTTAGGTTGGCTTTTAGTTGGTTATCAAAAAACTACCGGTGGCCTTGTCGAAAAGAGTATCCGTGAATCTGCTGTCATTTTTGGCAACGATTTTAATAGGACATTGATTCAAATTTGTGTAGACTCGAACAGCGAATCGAGTGACCCGATAAATTCATTTTGAACAATAAAAAATTAGGAGTTAGATATGAAAAAAATAATCACAGTGCTGAGTGCTGCAATGATGTCTGTTGCGTTCGCATCGGCGGCGATTGCCGACGGCCACGCAGCCGGTGAAGAGGGTATGCATCATGATCCCATGACCATGCCAGCCGAGTGTGAAGTGGCTGCAGCGATGATTGAAGAAGCCGGCCTTGATCCCATGGCAATGGCTGGAGTGATGATGGAAGCTGGCCCAGATGGTGACCCAGCTGCGGGCTTAGCCGACGCGATGGGCGGTGATATGGGCGCGGCAGAGCAGTTGATGGCCGATCTCGAAGCAACCGGCACCAGCCCTGAAACGTGCGGCATGATGTCTCACGGGATGGATGACGCCCCTGAAGGCATGGATCACGGCCCGGCAGGCATGGATCACGGCCCTGAAGGTATGGGTTCAGAGGGCATGTAGTTGAGCTGATTTAAACCTGCCCCGACCTCTAAGGGTTGGGGTCGATTTAGGTTGATGCTAAAAGGAGTGCTGCAGTGACGGCATTCCTTTTTTTATGCGCGTTGCGGATGGCGTTAAGTCTGAATTTGAGCTTTTAATTTGAGCTTTTAAAAGAGCCGTTTAAGGCAACGGCGCAGCCGCAAATTGGGCACGCGCGCGGAGTAGTTTGCTTGGCTCGTTGCGTTGCTAGGACTGTACACAAATCCCCGTTGTGCTACCGGTAGAATTGCTCTGCTCACCGCAACCCGGATGAGATCGCCAAAATTGCAGTCAAAACAAACAGCACAACAGCGGCGAACACAATAAACCCCACGGCTATCTCGACGGTTAATTTGTCGTTTTTATTGGGTGTAGTCTGTTGCCCGACGATCAAGATCAAACGCACGACTTTGAACGTGCCATAGCCACAAAGCGCGACGATAAATGATATTTTAAAGTACACAAAGCCGATGTGCCGAGGTATGCCCAGCGCGAATTCAAGCGGTGCATAAACCACAAGGCAGGCACCCATGTATAGCAGCGAAAGGTAGCCAATCCCGTAGACCCAGAACGCTTTATGGAGAGATGGCGGGCGGTGATTGCTCATGAGTCGACGGTTTTAACTTTTACAATTGGACAGTATAAATACTATAAATTTGCGAAAATTTCAATAGCGTTTTTCGTCAGTGAGCAGGCCAATTTTCAAAAGATACGATGTGCCCATTTTAGGGACTATTTTTGACGGCATTTTGACTGGTGATAAGGGAGCAATTTTGGTGCCAGTGACGACCCTTAATATCGCTAAAATGGCTCGAATTGTGCGGCATTAGATGTTGATTTAATTGGCTTTTAATAGCGGCTAGTCATAGCGGCTATTCATAGAAGCTATTAAAAGCAGCTATTAAAAGCAGCTATAAAAGTTGGCTCAAGCTAAATGAGCACCCGGTAGCTATCGCCATTGCGAAGCGGTGTCCTCGGGCATATTATCCCGCACCAAGCAGTGACGCAAATTGTCCCCTGGCTGTGTCGGTCGTGGGTGTAGTCTGTTACGTCCAGGCAATGCGCCATCACTGTAACATTATTGCTTCCATGACCCAGCTTAGATTACCGCTCGCAGCTCAGCTTTAAGGACATAGAGCGCCGAAAATTGGATTTTTTAATACCCACCTGCAGATTGCGACGGTGGCGTATAGGGAGACACATTTTTCCGACCGCGGTAAATAGTGTCGATGTTGTTAACCAGCGCGCACGCTGGTATGTTTCTTGACAGCATAGACCACGATTGGCGTTAGTCTGCGCTAAAATAGGGCGCCCACCATCGTCGTTTTTTTGGAGCACACGAATGAGGACACTGTATTTATTGCGCCACGCTGAAGCCGCTTGGAACAATGCTCATACGATTGATTTTGATCGATCGCTGAGCGCCCAGGGTCTTGCCAATGCGGCGTCTTTGAACAGGTTTTTAATTGGCCTTGGCGTGGGTTTTGATAAAGTGCTTTGCAGCGCTTCCGAACGAACCAGGCAAACCCAAGAGTCGGTGCTGCAAGACGTTGAGATAGGTGCGCCGACGGAGTTTTTGGACAGTCTCTACTGCGCCTCCGATGAGGTGATTGTCGACCGAATCAAAGGCCAATCGAACGCTCTCAGCACGCTGCTAATCATCGGTCATAATCCTGCGATGCATCAAGTCTTTGAGCAGCTTTCCGGAACTGCGGTTGCCGGCTATCCGACCTGCACATTGAGCGCCTTAAAGGTCGTTGGGGATTGGCGAAATATCCAATGCCAGGTCAGTAAAGTGAAGCATTTCTTATCGCCTAAGCGACTTTTAGAAAGGCTTTAAGAGTAGGTTTTCGAGCGTATACGATGTGCTCTAGAGGGAAACCTGTGGGGTATTTTCTGCCACTGTCTAGCGCAGCATGATCAGCGAGACCCTGGTTGAAAAGCGCGCAGGTAGCAGATCGAGCATTTCTTGAACTAAATGCAAAAATGCATTACGCTCAGAGGCGGAAGGTAGCGCCAATACGCGCCCTAAAAATAAAAATATAGTCGTTCAAAACGCTCCTGGCCACATAATAGTAAATACCGGTCAAGGGTGGAATAAGCCGAGGGGTTGGCAATGAAAAATTCGACGTTACTCATACTAGCGATGATTCTGCTGTTTGTATGGCAGCAAAATAAAATCGAACCGCAACACCTGCAGGCGGCGACCGATTCGGGCGGGATTGAAAAAACCGTCGGAACCCAGGCGATAATGGATCAATGGGCCGCTCGACTGGCACTGCCGGGTA
>CALGJN010000136.1:0-7885 GCA_937920185.1 uncultured Cellvibrionales bacterium
CGAACCACCCAGTACCGGCACAATCTCGTTCGCCAGCGTTCGTTGGCGTAAGCCTCTTTTGATGTCGGCCTCGGTCAGTGGCTGTTCATCAAGGTACTTTTCCATCAACTCTTCATTCGCTTCGGCCGCGGTTTCGACCAAAAACTCATGCATGGTGGCACAGATCTCGCGTAACTCCTCGGGAATATCGGCATACTCAAAACTCATGCCTTGATCCTCTTGATTCCAGTAGATGGCCTTCATTTTTACCAGATCGACAACACCTTGGAATTCGTCTTCGGCGCCAATGGTCATCTGCAGTGGAATCGCCACCGCGCCCAAGCGCTCGCCGAGCTGTTTTACCACCTCGGCAAAGTCGGCGCCGGCACGGTCCATCTTATTGACGAAGACCATGCGCGGCACTTCATATTTGTTGGCCTGACGCCACACAGTTTCGGTTTGCGGTTGCACTCCGGACGAGGCGCACAAGACTACCACAGCGCCATCCAACACGCGCAGTGAACGCTCTACTTCGATGGTAAAATCAACGTGCCCGGGCGTGTCTATGATATTGATACGATGGTCTTCAAACTGCCCATCCATACCACGCCAAAAGCAGGTGGTTGCGGCCGACGTAATGGTTATCCCGCGCTCTTGCTCCTGCTCCATCCAGTCCATGGTCGCAGCCCCATCGTGGACTTCGCCCATCTTGTGGGACATGCCCGTGTAGTATAAAACCCGTTCGGTGGTGGTGGTTTTACCCGCGTCTACGTGGGCACAGATACCAATATTGCGATAGCGATCGATCGGTGTTTTGCGTGCCACCGTATTTCCCTCCCTCTAAAAACACAAAAAGGCAGCTGTAAAAGCCACCTTCTGCGAAACGTCTAAACCCTGGTTGGGGTTAAAAACGAAAGTGTGAAAAAGCCTTGTTAGCATCGGCCATGCGGTGCACGTCCTCGCGCTTCTTAACCGCGCCACCCTTGCCCTGAACAGCATCGATCAACTCACCAGCGAGGCGCTGGGGCATAGATTTTTCGCCGCGGCTGCGCGCATAGTCTACTAACCAACGCATCGCTAGTGCGGTTCGCCGGGAGGGTCTGACCTCGACCGGAACCTGATAGGTGGCACCACCAACACGCCGCGACTTGACCTCGACCATCGGCGCCACGTTATCCAGCGCTTCTTGGAAGACTTCGACAGGATCGCGCTTGAGGCGCTCCTCGACCATCGTCATGGCACCATAGACAATTTTTTCAGCGACGGACTTTTTACCACTGACCATCACGTGGTTCATAAACTTGGCAAGCGTTATATTGCCGTATTTTGGATCTGGGAGAATTTCTCGCTTTGCTACTACTCTTCTTCTTGGCATGCTCTCGGCCTTTTTTTCAGGTTTGCCTGGAATTTAACCCAGCCTTACTTGGTGAATGTGCCGACCGCCTAACGGCGCGTCGACAGCGAATGTATCTCTACGCCTTAGGGCGCTTGGTGCCGTACTTAGAACGGCGTTGGGTGCGGCCATTGACGCCGGCAGTATCGAGTGTACCGCGCACCGTATGGTAACGAACACCGGGTAAATCTTTAACCCTACCGCCTCGAATCAAGACCACGCTGTGCTCTTGCAAATTGTGCCCTTCACCACCGATATAAGAGGTGACCTCGTAGCCACTGGTGAGGCGCACGCGACAGACTTTGCGCAACGCTGAATTAGGCTTTTTAGGCGTTGTCGTGTAGACCCGGGTGCATACACCGCGCCGTTGAGGACAGGCCTGCAAGGCTGGTACGTCACTTTTACTGGCTTTGCGTTTTCTCGGCTTACGAACCAACTGGTTGATCGTTGCCATGTAATATTTCTCCGCTTACTTAAAAGGTTTTCCCGACAGCGCTTGTTGCGCTTATCTGTCTAGGCAACCCTATGGGTTGGCCTACCTTCGACAACCAATGTCGTGGGGCAGGGCAGTTTAATGATCGCGCCGACGCGAGTCAAGGGACTCTGCAACGAGTCCCAAAACAATATCGCGCTATCCCTTTTCCTCAGTGAGATCCATACTGAATGCTTCCAACAACGCCGCTTCGACGTCCGCAGCACTTTTCGCCGAATCGACTTTCGCGCTGCGAGTCTTGCGACGCTGCGCATGGTACGCAAGGCCGGTTCCCGCAGGGATCAAACGCCCAACAACTACGTTCTCTTTCAAACCGCGCAGTGGATCAGATTTACCCGTCACCGCCGCCTCGGTCAATACGCGGGTGGTTTCCTGGAAAGATGCCGCCGAAATAAAGCTCTCAGTCGCCAGTGATGCCTTGGTAATACCCAGCAGTTGACGCTCGTACTTGGCCGGTTGCAGCCCCTCTTGACGCAGGCGCTCGTTCTCTTCGATGACGTGTCGATATTCGACCTGCTCGCCTCGAATCAAGGCCGAGTCACCCATATCAGTGACCTCTACCTTGCGCAACATCTGCCGGGTGATGACCTCGATGTGCTTGTCGTTGATCTTCACACCCTGAAGGCGATAGACCTCTTGGATCTCGTTGACAATGTATTTTGCTAACTCACTGATCCCCTTGAGGCGAAGAATATCGTGCGGCGTTGGTGGTCCGTCAGAAATCACCTCGCCCTTTTCGACGTGCTCGCCTTCAAATACACCCAATTGACGCCACTTCGGAATCAACTCTTCGTACTGAAGTTTGCCATTCGCCAGCGGCTTGCCATCGTCGGGGGTAATTACCAAACGCAGCTTGCCCTTGGTCTCTTTACCCAGCGTAACGGTGCCGGTGATCTCTGCGAGTATGGCTGGATCCTTTGGCTTACGTGCTTCGAACAGGTCAGCAACGCGCGGTAAACCACCCGTAATATCCTTGGTACCGCCGGACTCTTGGGGAATACGCGCAATAATCTGACCAATTTCGATTTGATCGCCATCGCTGATATTGATACTCGCGTTGGCGGGCAACGGATAGTGCGCCGGCACGGTCGAGTTAGGGAAAATCAGTTCCTTACCCTTGCTGTCGGTCAGCGAGATAATCGGCTTGAGATCCTTACCCGCGGCAGGTCGCTCGTTTGGATCGATAATCGAGATACTCGTCAGACCAGTGATTTCATCGGTCTGTTGACGCGTACTCAAGCCCTCTTCCATACCAGAGAACGCCGCTTTACCGGCAACCTCGGTGACGATCGGGTGAGTGTGCGGATCCCAGTTGGCAACCACGTCTCCAGCCTCGACTCGCGACGCATCCTTAACCTTGATCAACGCGCCGTAGGGCAATTTGTAACGCTCCCGCTCGCGACCGTTCTCATCGGCGATAGCCAACGCACCAGAGCGCGATACCGCGACCAGGTTGCCAGCCTTGTTGGACACAGTTTTCAGGTTGATCAGCCGCACCACCCCGCCTTGTTTAACCTTGACGCTATCAACAGCCGACGCTCGCGACGCTGCTCCACCAATGTGGAAGGTACGCATGGTTAGCTGGGTGCCGGGTTCGCCAATCGATTGTGCGGCGATAACGCCAACCGACTCACCCTGATTGACGCGGTGACCGCGAGCCAAATCGCGACCATAGCAGCTCGAACAAATACCATAGCGAACTTCGCAGGTAATCGGCGAGCGCACCGTGACTTCGTCAACGCCAAGCACTTCAATCCGCTTAACCCACTGCTCATCGATCATCGTGCCCGCGGGAACGGCAATCTCTTCACTGCCGGGCTTGTTCACATCCAGCGCCACAACCCGACCGAGAATGCGATCGCCAAGCGATTCGATGATGTCGCCACCCTCGATCACCGGCGTCATCAACAACCCCTCAGTGGTACCGCAATCAACCTCGGTCACCACCACGTCCTGAGCGACATCCACCAAACGGCGCGTTAGGTAGCCTGAATTGGCGGTTTTAAGCGCGGTATCAGCCAGACCTTTGCGCGCGCCGTGGGTAGAGATAAAGTACTGCAGTACGTTCAGACCCTCGCGGAAGTTTGCGGTAATCGGCGTCTCGATAATCGATCCGTCCGGCCGCGCCATCAGTCCACGCATTCCGGCCAACTGCCGAATTTGAGCGGGTGAACCTCGGGCCCCAGAGTCGGCCATGATAAACACCGAATTGAACGAATCTTGCTGTTCCTCTTCGCCGTCGCGGTTAATCACCATCTCGGTACTAATGCCTTTCATCATCGATTTGGCAACGCGATCGTTGGCCTGCGACCAAATATCGATAACCTTGTTGTACTTCTCACCCTGGGTGACCAGTCCGGACGCAAATTGCGTTTCAATTTCGCGCACCTGATCGTCAGCTGCGCCGATAATTTCATGCTTGTCGTCGGGAATAACAAAGTCGTTGACGCCAATAGAGGCACCCGAGCGGGTCGAGAAATCAAACCCGGTATACATCAATTGGTCGGCAAAAATAACCGTTTCCTTGAGGCCCACGCGTCGATAGCACTCGTTAATCACCGACGAAATCGCCTTTTTCACCATCGGCTTATTGACCAGACTAAAAGGCACGCCCTGTGGCGTGATATCCCATAGTAGGGCACGCCCCACCGTGGTGTCGGCAATCCGGCGATCTTCAGACCGCTCACCGGTCTCTTCGTCATACAGCACTTCGGTAATACGCAGCTTGACGCGCGCCTGCAAATCGACAAGATCGCTGTAGTAGGCTCGCGAAACTTCACGGACATCACTAAAGACCATGCCTTCGCCGCGCGCATTGACGCGATCCCGGGTCATATAATAGAGTCCCAACACCACGTCCTGCGAAGGAACAATAATCGGCTCCCCCGAGGCAGGAGAGAGAATGTTGTTGGTCGACATCATCAGCGCTCGCGCTTCCATTTGCGCTTCGATGGTCAATGGCACGTGCACCGCCATCTGGTCACCGTCGAAGTCGGCGTTGTATGCGGCGCACACCAAGGGGTGAAGGTTGATCGCCTTGCCCTCAATCAAAACCGGTTCAAACGCTTGGATACCAAGACGGTGAAGCGTCGGCGCCCGATTCAGCAGCACCGGGTGTTCGCGAATCACCTCGTCGAGGATATCCCAGACGACCGACTCTTCGCGCTCGACCATCTTTTTCGCAGCCTTGATGGTGGTTGCCAAACCGCGCAACTCCAGCTTGCTGAAGATAAACGGCTTGAATAATTCTAACGCCATACGCTTTGGCAAGCCGCACTGGTGTAGACGCAAGGTTGGGCCGACAACGATCACCGAGCGACCCGAATAGTCGACCCGCTTACCCAGTAAATTTTGACGGAAACGACCCTGCTTGCCCTTGATCATGTCGGCCAGCGATTTTAGCGGCCGCTTGTTAGAGCCAGTGATGGCACGTCCGCGCCGACCGTTATCGAGAAGGGCGTCGACCGATTCTTGAAGCATGCGCTTTTCATTGCGCACAATGATGTCCGGCGCGCTGAGTTCGAGTAAGCGCTTTAACCGGTTGTTACGGTTGATCACCCGACGGTACAGATCGTTGAGATCCGAGGTCGCAAAGCGGCCCCCATCCAACGGCACCAGCGGCCGCAAATCTGGCGGTAAAACCGGCAGTGCCTTCAAAATCATCCACTCGGGCTTATTGCCAGATCCATGAAACGCCTCGAGTAACTTGAGACGCTTAGAAAATTTCTTAATCTTGGTTTCTGAACGCGTGTTGGGTATTTCTTCACGGATACTGGCAATCTCTTCATCCAGATTGATCTCGCGAAGCAGCGACTGAATCGCCTCGGCACCCATGGTGGCGACAAACTCATCACCAAACTCCTCGAGCGCTTCGAAATATTCGTCATCGGTCAGTAATTGACCCTTCTCAAGCGTCGTTAGCCCCGGGTCGGTGACCACAAAGGACTCAAAATATAGCACCCTCTCGATCTCGCGAAGGGTCATATCGAGCATCAAACCAATCCGCGACGGCAGCGATTTCAAAAACCAAATGTGCGCCACCGGACAGGCCAGTTCAATGTGGCCCATACGTTCGCGGCGTACCTTGGTAAGGGTGACCTCTACGCCACACTTCTCGCAGACGATGCCGCGGTGCTTCATGCGCTTGTACTTGCCACACAGGCACTCATAATCTTTCACAGGGCCAAAAATTTTCGCGCAAAACAATCCTTCACGCTCGGGCTTGAAAGTACGGTAATTAATGGTCTCGGGTTTTTTGACCTCGCCAAAAGACCACGAACGGATCATTTCTGGCGATGCGAGACTGATGCGAAGATTATCAAATTCGCTGTTTTGATCCTGTTGCTTGAGTAGATTGACTAAGTCTTTCAAGACTCTTCCTCCAGTTGCTTAATGGGCATGGGCGGCATCGCCGCCCCTACTGTCAGTGTGCTCGCTATTCGTGTTCCAACTCGATGTTGATACCCAGGGAGCGGATTTCTTTGACCAGAACGTTAAACGACTCTGGCATACCGGGCTCCATGCGATGATCGCCATCGACAATGTTTTTGTACATCTTGGTTCGGCCTGCGACATCGTCCGACTTCACTGTCAACATTTCCTGCAAAGTGTAAGCCGCGCCATAAGCCTCAAGCGCCCAAACTTCCATCTCTCCAAAGCGCTGACCACCGAACTGCGCCTTACCACCTAACGGCTGCTGAGTGACTAGACTGTATGAGCCCGTTGAGCGCGCATGCATCTTGTCATCCACCAAGTGATTTAGCTTGAGTACATACATGTACCCCACGGTCACAGGGCGGTCGAACTTGTCGCCGGACCGACCGTCGTAGAGCGTGCATTGCCCGCTTTCCGACAGATCTGCCAATTTCAGCAATTTTTTCAATTCGACTTCACTGGCACCGTCAAACACCGGCGTTGCAATCGGCACACCGCGACGTAGATTAGACGCCAGCTCCAGCACTTCGGCATCGGTTAGCTCAGCCAGGTCGACCCCGTAGACAGTATCACCGACATCGTATATCTCCTGAAGGAAACTACGCAACTCGGCGACCTTAGCCTGCGCGCGCAACATGTCATTGATCTTGTCACCCAGTCCTTTGGCAGCCATACCCATGTGGGTTTCAAGGATCTGACCGACATTCATCCGCGACGGCACACCGAGCGGGTTAAGCACGATATCCACCGGCACGCCGTTCTCGTCATAGGGCATGTCCTCGACCGGTTTAATCACCGAGATAACCCCTTTGTTACCGTGGCGGCCGGCCATTTTATCGCCGGGTTGAATGCGTCGGCGCACCGCTAAATATACCTTGACGGTTTTCAGTACGCCCGGCGCTAGATCGTCTCCACTTTGTAATTTGCGCTTCTTTTCGTCAAAGCGTTCATCGAGAAGTTCGCGACGCTCATCGAGTTGCGCCTGCGCGGATGCCACTTGCTCATTTAATGCGGCATCCTGCATACGCAATTCAAACCAATCCGAGGTCGCATAATCTACCACCGCGGCAGCCGTTAGGGTGTCGCCTCGAGCCAGACCGTGCGCCTTGACCACCGAGGCACCATCGATCGCTGAAAACAACCGCCCGAGGGTGGCGTTCTCGACGATTCGATACTCGTCGTTAAGATCCTTGCGGAACTGTTTTAACTCGGCGTTCTCGATGTCCAGCGAGCGCTGATCTTTGTCTAACCCATCGCGGGTAAAGACCTGCACATCGATGACTGTACCCTTGGTACTACTAGGCACGCGCAGAGAGGTATCTTTTACGTCTGAGGCTTTTTCGCCAAAGATCGCACGTAGCAGCTTTTCTTCCGGCGTTAGCTGGGTCTCGCCCTTGGGCGTAACCTTACCGACCAAAATATCGCCCGCGGCGACTTCGGCACCAATGTGCACGATACCCGACTCGTCGAGACGCGCTAGAGCAACCTCACCGACGTTCGGAATATCTGCGGTGATGTCCTCAGAGCCCAACTTGGTATCGCGAGCCACGCAGGTCAGTTCCTGAATGTGGATGGTGGTAAAACGA
>CALGJN010000137.1:0-2214 GCA_937920185.1 uncultured Cellvibrionales bacterium
CACGAACTCCTTTGGTTTATTCGTGGCGACACCAATATTCGCTATTTGGTCGATCACGGCGTCAATATTTGGAATGATTGGCCGTTTAAAAACTGGTTGCGAGAGACCTCTCGAGACGTCGACTACCCCATGGGTTCGCCCGGGCGCAAGGGGCTGATGGCTGAATTTGTCGAGCGCATCCGCGAGGATGATACTTTTGCTCGTCAGTTCGGCGACCTCGGGCCGGTGTATGGCAAGCAGTGGCGAAATTTTGGCGGTGTCGATCAACTGGCGACGGTGATCGAGGGTATCCAGCGCAATCCGGATTCTCGACGGCATTTGGTTTCGGCTTGGAATCCTGCCGACCTCCCGGTGATGGTTAAATCTGGATTGCCACCCTGCCATAGCCTGTTTCAGTTTTATGTCAGCGAGGGTAAGCTGTCGTGCCAGCTCTACCAGCGCAGCGCCGACGTATTTCTCGGAGTGCCGTTTAATATAGCGTCCTATGCTTTGTTAACCATGATGATTGCCCGCGCTTGCAAGCTTGAGGTGGGTGATTTCGTGCACACTTTGGGGGACGCTCATCTATACCTCAACCATCTCGATCAGGTCGCCAAGCAACTTAGCCGAGCACCCTGCGAGTTACCTAGATTGGCGATTAATATGCCCAGCAATAGTATTTTTGACCTTACCTTTGATGACGTTGAGCTGTTGAATTACCGTTGTCACGATCCAATATCGGCGCCGATCGCGGTATGAACCGCCTGTCGATGATCGCGGCCTTGAGCCGAAATTTTGCCATCGGTTTGGATAATCGATTGCTCTGGCACATCTCTGAAGATCTGGTCAATTTTAAGGCTCTGACCATGGGTAAGCCAATCATTATGGGTCGTAAAACGTTTGACTCGATCGGTAGGCCGTTGCCCGGCCGCGCTAACATTGTGGTTTCTAGGGATACCCAGTGGCAGGCCGAGGGCGTGCAGGTGGCAAGGAGCGTCGACGCAGCTATCAGTGCGGCCCACCGAGCTTGCGAGGACGGTGGGCAGGATGAAATTATGGTGATTGGTGGCGAGCAGATCTATCGTCAGGCACTGCCAAGCGCGACGCGGCTCTACCTGACCGAGGTCGATGTCGAAATGGCCGCCGATACCTTTTTCCCAGACTTTGTCCGCGCCGATTGGCACGAGCTCGAACGACGGCCGGGAATTCAATCTGCGGATTATGCGTATCAATTTGTCACGCTCGAGCGCATTTTGGCTTAAAGCTGTTACCTTTGGTAACACAACCGCAAAAATCTATTCTTGAGACGACTTTTTCGGGTCGCCAAATTGATTCTTTATCGTCACCCTGTTAAAAAGAACGCAGAATATTAAGCGCGCGAACGCCTGCAAGTTAAAAAAGGTCTCGTGCTAAGACATCAAAACCGACACGCCCAAATTGAGGGAATTATGAGAAAACAACCGTTAAAAGCACTGACATGGTGCATCATTTTCAGCGCCGCACTGAGCGTTAATTGGTCTCAGGCCGCGGAAGTCCAAGACATCCTCTCCGCGGGCGCCGCGAAGGTAAAGGCAGCTCAAACCGCTCAGGTCAAAGTCGATCGGGTAGCCGATCAGACAGATGGCCTGTTGCAGGAGTTTAAACAGGTCAACAAACAAATAGAGTCACTGCGAGTGTACAACTCGCAGTTGGATCGGCAGATTTCTAGCCAACAGCAGATGATGTCTGAATTGGAGACCTCGATTGCCAATGCAACGGTGATCGAACGCGGCATTACGCCCCTTATGGTCAGTATGCTCAAGTCCCTAGAGGAGTTTATCTCTTTGGATATACCGTTTAAGAAAGAGCAGCGCGAGCAGGCGGTTGCCGATTTGGCAGTCAACCTCGACAGCGCGCGATACTCAGCGGCAGAGAAGTTTCGCCAGTTGCTCGAAGTCTATGATATTGAGTCTGAGTACAGCCAGTCGCTGGAGACTTACCGCGACATGATCGACATCAACGCCAACGGCTCAGATGTCGAGGTCGACGTACTGCGCATCGGACGAGTCGCTCTTGCCTATCAGACCAAAGACAAAGCCCAGACCGGTGCCTGGAACAAAGAAACCGGCGCATGGCAAACGCTGGGATCGGAGTACCGTAGACCGATTGATCAGGGCATCAGGATCGCCAAAAAGCTGTCGCCCCAGGATGTTCTTGAAATGCCCATTACTGCTCCGGAGACCGCCCGATGAAAAT
>CALGJN010000138.1:0-4066 GCA_937920185.1 uncultured Cellvibrionales bacterium
TCTGTCTGATCTTGTTTACAGCGCTGAATCTTCTAAAAAGTTCGACCACTCCTATATATGGGTACCCCCCGGCATGGCGACCTGCCCCGGATAGGAGGCACTAAAATATTCTTACAGGAATCCTTACAGGAATTTAACAATTAACGCGAATTCAGCCGATTTCTAACCAATAAAATCAATAGCTTAAAATATGAAAAACAATAAATGGTGCCCGGGGCCGGACTTGAACCGGCACGGAGTTACCTCCGAGGGATTTTAAGTCCCTTGCGTCTACCAATTTCGCCACCCGGGCAGTTCTAAGGTGGGCTTGCACTGTTGTGGCTTGCGTAGAATCTTGTCGAGCCATTGATTGGCTGCGGTGTGTCTCGCGAGCCATCCTTTTATGGCGCTACGGCAATGTTAATCAAGCGCCGCGCATTGTACCCGATTAGATCGCCTGAGTGCACTCTCGCAAGCGACATTTCTAGCCTTACAATTTTATGTCATACAGTAATTTGGTGATCGACTCTCGCCGTAATAAAGTCCGGCTAGGATATCATCGGATGTCTTTTTGACAATTTTCGCCCTAAGCCAAAGGCTCTTTTGGCGAGCGCCGGGTATTTCCTTTTGTCGACGCCAATTTTTCGTTAAACTCTGTCCGTTAAGCCTCTATGTATTGCAAGAGGCTGTTTTGAGGAATCTGTGTGGAATTTATTGTCGTCGTATTAATCATCTCCTATGCGCTATATGTGTATGCGGATCGAGTCTTTCTGCGCCAGCGTTGGCAACTGACCAACGATCAGAGCTTTGACTGGAAAAACATTGCCGTGTCGGCCGGCTGGACGGTGGACGAGTTACAGCGCACTGAATTTCCCGATGTCGCGACCATCACGCTGATCAAAACTCTAAACTGCTCGGCCATGGGCCCAGCGCAGATCACCATGACGATTCACGGGCGCAAGATCAAAATTCTATTCCGCAATTGGAAAGGTCGCATGATCGAGCAACAACTCAATGATATTACCTTTTCATCGATCACCGATTGGGAGAAAAGCACCATTAAAAAATACTGACATCAACAGCAGACTAAACTGCTATTAAACCTCATGGTGGAGTGATGCTGGGGTCATGCTGGGGTCATGGTGGGATCATGGTGCGACGACTAGAAACTGCCGCCGTGATCAAACCACGCTCGGTAGGTAGTGCGCGTAAGCGCGACCCTTATCTGCATATTTCTCGGCCAAGTCACTTTAGTGTTCGCGGTTTTTTGCCCTGTGCGGGCGTTTAGCTCGGCGATTCATCCCTCGGCGATACCTAACTAGGAGAGACACCTATCAACATAGCGATTGCAACGGCCTACGCCACCGTAGTAATTATTTGGGCGACCTCGCCGCTGATGATCGTGTGGAGCAATGACTCTTTGCCGCCGCTATTTTCCGGCGCCGTGCGACTCACCATTTCGCTGCTACTTGGCCTTGCCATATTGCCATTGTTAAAGCAGCGAGTTGAGTTTACTCGGCCCGCAGTGCAGTCGTATTTTGCTGCCAGTTTGGGCGCTTTCGGCGCCATGCTGCTAACCTATTACGGCGCGCAATTCGTGCCCTCTGGACTGATTTCGGTGTTGTTTGGCATCACCCCCATCATTACCATGATCATGAGCTTTTACATCCTCCAAGAGCCGCTGCCGCGACCTCTGGGCCGCGCCGGCATCATCGTTTCTCTGTGCGGGTTAATCGCCCTGTTTGCCGGCAAGCAGGGCGGTGGCGATGTGCAACTGCACGGTATTGCATCGCTCCTCGGCGCCAACCTGTGTTTTTCACTGAGCGCCGTGCTTCTGAAAAAGATCGATGCCGGTATTCCGCCCTTCCCCACAACGATCGGCGCTTTGATCGTATCGACGCCGGCATTTTGGGTGCTTATCTACCTGACCGACAGCTTTGTCGCGCCAAGTCTATGGAGCTTAAAGAGCCAGTTGGGTATTCTTCATCTGAGCCTTTTTGGCTCTCTAGTAGGATGGTTTGCCTACTATTATATTCTCGCCAAGACCAGCATCACCTCGGTGTCTCTGGTGCCCCTGATCGTGCCTTTATTTGCCGTCTGGATTGGTATCGCCTTTAATGATGAAACTCTGAGCTATTCGCAGTCGCTAGCCAGCATCACTATCCTTGCGGGTCTGGGTATGTTTATTGCCGCTAAGCGACAGGCCAGTGCTTCCCGCACCGCCGCGGACAGCGCGGTTGTAGGCGAACCCGTCAGCTCGGCAGAGGGATCGTCGACCCGATAAAGGGATCTCGAGCCCAATAGAGGGATCTCGAGCCCGGCAAAAAGATTATAAATTTAGCAAAAAAATCGTAGATCCCAGCAAAAACGGGTTCCGCCCGGCAAACTGATCGCCAGAACCGCATGATGAGGGTAAATTGGAGGCGCGGGTCGGAATCGAACCGGCGTTAACGGAGTTGCAGTCCGCTGCATGACCACTCTGCCACCGCGCCTTAAGGTCTTTTGACCGCACAGTACTGCGCGGAGGTGTCGGTCTAGTAGACTATTCCGACGGGTTCTTGCAAGGGGCCAAACTAACGTGCCCTTAGACTGAACCGAGCGCGCTATTTTATTCAATACCGACAATAAAGCAACTACTTATGCGCCTCGGACGGCTGTTCTTGATCAATCCCACCGCGCAACTGGGGCCATGCCTGCTGCAGATAGCTGACCATGGTTCCGAGCGTCAGCAACGCCGCCACATACAGAGCCACATAGCCCAACGCAATCAATGCCCAATCGTCCTCGCGCGCCAACAACAGCACCACCACCGCGATCATCTGCGCCCAGGTCTTGACCTTGCCGAAAAATGACACCGCCACGGTACTAGCTGAACCGAGCGTCGACATCCATTCACGCAACGCAGAAATAATGATTTCACGACCAATGATAACCATCGCGGGAACCGCCAGCCACAGGCCACCGTGAACCTCAACCAACATAATCAGGGCGACGGTGACGATCAATTTGTCGGCCACCGGATCCAAAAAAGCGCCAAAAGGCGTCACTAATCCCATACGGCGAGCCAAATAGCCGTCCACCCAATCGGTAATGGCGGCAAAGGCAAAGATACCGGCGGCGAGCATGTGGCTGTAGCGCCACTCTAGGTAGTAGACTCCGACGAATACCGGAATCAATGCAATACGGCTTAGGGTCAATACATTGGGCAGATTAAACATAGACTTGCTATACAGTCACTAGTAGAGGTAAAAATTATCGCAACCACCCGCTTAACAACAGGGCTACGAGGTTTCAGCTAAGTATTATACAGTGCTGCGTAGATCGCTTCCGCAACCTTTTTATTTATATTTGGTACTTTCATAAGGTCTGCAACGCTGGCCTTGGAGACCTCTTTACTGCCCCCAAAGTGTTTCAGTAGGTCGCGGCGGCGCGTCGGCCCAACCCCGGGTATCCCCTCTAGCGGTGAGGTTCGACGCTTTTTATCACGGCGTTGCTTGTGGCCGGTAATCGCAAAGCGGTGGGCCTCGTCGCGAATTTGCTGGATCAAATGCAATGCAGCCTGCTGGGGCCGCGCTATGACGCGATTATTTTGCTCGGCGACAATCAGCGTTTCCATCCCCGGCTTGCGCGTGGTGCCCTTGGCCACACCTAGTACCATCACCCCCTGCACCGCCAATTCGTTGAGCACTTGGGTGGCCACACCAATCTGCCCTTTGCCGCCATCGATCAGCAGAATATCGGGTAATTTTCCCTCGCCTTTGGCGAGTCGGGTATAGCGCCGTCGAATCGCCTGCTCCATCGCCGCATAATCGTCTCCGGCGGTGATATTGTCGATATTAAAGCGCCTGTAATCGCTCTTTAATGCGCCATTGCTGTCGAACACCACACAGGATGCAACCACCGCCTCACCGCTACTGTGACTGATATCAAAGCACTCGAGGCGCTGCGGTGTGCTCTCCAAGCCCAAGGTATCACGCAACGCCACAAAGCGCTGCTCGAGGGTTTTCTTGGAGGCCAACTTAGCGCTCAAATTTTGCTCGGCAGTGCGTTCTGCCAGTTCCACCCACTTGGCCCTAAACCCCCGCAC
>CALGJN010000139.1:0-15030 GCA_937920185.1 uncultured Cellvibrionales bacterium
GGGTTTTTGCGCTCGGCTTTCAGGTTGGTGCAGCAGTTGTGGATGGCGCGCGCTCACCGCAAAAAACCACCGATGGCGACGCTGTGATTGTGTTGCCGATTATCGAGTAACTGCATCCTTCATCGCTGATCGGAGTAAAATGCCAATGGCGAGATCCGTGGCAGCGTAACCACGGTTAAAAGAGTTTTTTACAACTGAAGTCGACGCTCGCTCGCTCGCTGTACCAACTAATTTCGGCATCTTGGATGGTCACCTGAATCTCCATGCTGCGCGCGGCTGACGCGGCCATGGCGATACTGGCATGATCCGGTATCTGCCAAATACTCAGGTGTTCAAAGCGCTGAACCTGACGGCGCGCCTGTTGCCACCAAGGCTCGACGGCGCTATCGCCATAGGCATAAAGACAGACCGCTTGGGACTGCGCGCAGGCCTTGCGAATGCGCTTTTCACTCGGTGTGCCTATATCGATCCACAATGCGATATTGCCGTGTAGGTTTTTTGCCCACAGGTCGGGTTCATCGTCGGTACTGAGACCGCCACCAAATTGCAGTTCGGGACTGGCATGTAGCGCATAAGCGAGCAAGCGGAGCATCAATCTTTGATCGGTTTCTGAGGGGTGTTGGGCGACGGTAAGGTGGTGTTGCAGGTAGTAATTGCGATCCATATCGGTAATGTTGAGGTCCGCCTTACAAACGCGCGAGTTGGCCGCCATGTGCACTGTCCTTTTGATGGTCTGGATCGGCGGTTGCGCCGCTAAAGCGCGCAACCGGTTGTCGGCCTTGATTTGCTCGAGCTGACTACTGGCCTTACTGCTCGAACAAAACGGTCGCGGCACTATAGCAAGCAAACCCTAGCGGTTGCGAGTATGGGTTCTCAATAGCCGGCTTTTTTCCATTTGCACCTCGGGGTGTTGGCGATGGCCCCAAAGCTTGTCGCGCGCGCGCGCGCCGCTCGACGCGATATCAATCAGGGGCTCGGGATAGTCGACGCCGAGCGCAAAATTGTTAAAGACCTGCTCAAACGGTGGCATCAACCACGGTTGATGGAGATAAGCGCTGGGCAGATTGTTCAGTTCTGGCAGCCATTTTTTGATGAACCGCCCTTCGGCATCTTGATCTTGCGATTGCTTTACCGGGTTGTAGATACGTATCGTGTTAATGCCGGTAGTGCCAGCCTGCATCTGTACCTGAGGGAAGTGGATGCCGGGTTCGTAATCGAGGAATTGTCTGGCTAAAAAAGCCGCGGCGATGCGCCAATCTTGATCGAGATGATGACACAAAAAGGACACCAGCATGGCCCGCATGCGGAAATTTAGCCAGCCGCTATGGATCAAACAGCGCATACAGGCGTCCACCAGTGGATAACCGGTTTCGCCACTCTGCCAGCGCCGGATAAAGTCATCATTGGGCTGACGTTGGAGTAATTCAAAGCCGCGATTGATGCATTCATCTTCGTAGCGGCACTCGACTTCAAATTTTTGTATAAAGTGACAGCGCCACTTTAAACGAGTGGTAAAGGCGGAAAAATTCTTTTTGTGTCGCGCATAATTGGGGTGCTGAATGATGTATCGATAGACCTGTCGCGACGACAGATTGCCCCAGGCCAAGTAGGGTGATACTCGACCTCCAGAGGTTCGACTGGCGCCCGGTTTAGAAATGTTTTGCATATAGCTGTGGCCGCGCTCCGCGGCAAATGACGACAGATAGGCCCAAGCTTTGGACTCTCCCGGCGGTTGCATTTGAGGGGGATAGTCGAGCAGCGCGTCGGATAGCTTGGTTGGTAACAAAAAAGGGTGTTGTACCTGGATCACCGGGCATCGCCGATAGTGATTATCGATCGGTGCCGTGTCGACGCTAGCGAACCATTGCCGGTCCCAGCCGTGGCGATTGCGACTGCCGCGGACTACACCGCCGGTTTGAAACTGTTGCCAGTTTGTGCCCGAACGCTTTAGCTGCGCAGCCACGCCGCGATCACGCTCCCAAGTCTGTAGTGTTCCCGACTCTTGATAGCTGTATACCGAGTCGATTGTGTAGTGATCACAGAGCCAAGAAAATACCTCTATTGGATCACCAAAAAAAACTTTAACGTCCAATCCAAAGGGCTTTAAACGCTGGTTGATGTCGGCGATCGAGCCCCCTACAAACTGCCAGTGACGCAATCCAAAATCACTCCGTTGCAGCCAATCAGGCTCGACCACATAGATAATTAAATACCGCATGTGGCGCGCTTCGGCGGCTGCCAGTGCCGCGTGATCGCGCGTACGGAGGTCGCGTTTTAGCCAAACAATGTTTAAGGGTGGGCTGTTCATAATGGCATAGGCCGATTCTGCGGATCACTTCTCGATGCGGAGAGAGGCGATCAAAGCGATGTTAAAACCCCAAATCTTCTTGGGCTACATCGACGCTCAGACTCTCGCCGTCGACCTCAGTGCGGATTAGGATTGGACGGCAACATACCGCGCAGTCCTCGGTGTAGATCTGCGATTCCGATGGGTCGATCAAGAGATCGATCGACTCCCAGCAATGTGGGCAGGTAACGCGCTCTTCGCGCATGGCTAAATACATGGGGCGCACCTTTCAGTTAGCTTGATACCAGTGTTTGCACCTTTGGTATATCGGTGTTGCGTCAGAGGCTCGCTTATAGCCTAACGCCAACGGGTGTTGTACGCGGATAGCGCGCGTCTGGCTCAGGCGTCTATACAGATTCACCGCGCACAATTAAGCGCCAAGATCGGCGAGCGGATGTTCTGCTGGCGACCAGGGGCTAGCAAAAAAAGGCGCGACCATCTGTGGTGTGACCTGCGCGATGGTCGGTGGATTCCAACTGGGGCTGTGGTCTTTGTCAATCGCCAGCGCTCGAATACCTTCCACGGTTTCGCTGCTGATGCCGGATCTCGCTAGATGGCGGGTGTAAAAACAATGCTGCACCAAGTCGCGTTCCATGCGCAGGTCATCCTCTAAGTTCATATGCCGGCCGCGTCGTATCTGTTCCAGCGTGACGTGCAGCATTAGCGGCGATCGCTGCCGCAGAATTTCCAGCGTCTCAGCGGGCCAACCCGCGCCCATTTCAGCCAGACGATCGGTGATGTCTGTCACGCTATCGAGCGCAAAAATAGTGTCTATTGGCTGCTGGAGCCACACCGGCTCAGTTGTTGTCGGTGCACGTTTTGTCAGCTGCTTGTGCAGATATTCAAGGCGTTGTGGCATGTCGCCCAGCGCTGGGTCTGCCAGGCACCGCCAGTGATCGTCTAAATCTTCGCTATTGGCAATATGGTCGGCCAAACCGACCGCCAAGGCATCGCCACCGATCAGTAATTGACCGGTCAGAGCCAAGTACTCGCCGCTGGCCCCAGGGCAACGGCTGAGAAAAATACCAGCGCCAACATCGGGAAACAGCCCAATGTTGGTCTCCGGCATCGCCATTTTGGTGCGCTCGGTGACAATGCGCAGAGATGCGCCTTGAGATAGTCCCATACCGCCGCCCATAACAATACCGTCCATAAAGGCGATGTAGGGCTTTGGGTAGGTGCAGATGATGTGATTAAGTCGATACTCGGCGGTGAAAAAGTCGTCCAGAGCGGTGTCCCCCGCGCAACTGGCGCGGTGGAAAAAACGGATATCGCCGCCGGCACAAAAAGCGCCAAAAGGGCCCTTTTTGTTACTGCCTCTAATCGCCACAGCGTCGACACTGGGGTCGTTGCGCCATTTTTCGAGTACCTCTGTGAGCCCCTCGATCATTTCCGGGCAGAGCGCGTTTAGTGCTTCTGGGCGGTCGAGTGTAATGCTGCCGAGGCCGTTGGTAACGGTGCTAATAATGTTGTTCAAAAAATTTCTCCTGGTGATTCCATGGTCGCAAGCAACGCGCCTCTGGCGATGTCATGTGGGGGCTTTATTCGTCGCTGTCAATGATAGCGTTCAGGTATGTTTCCCGTTGAATTGGCTCGGCGTCGAGTCGATTGCAGCGCAGGCGAGGGCAGCTAAGTCGGCGCTGCCGGTCAACAGCATGGTGCGGCGCAACTGTTCTTTGAGTATGTCAATTTTTTCGACCACAGCGCGACTCGATTGCAGCGCCGGCGCTAAAAAGGGTTGTGCTAGAGCGGCCATTTGCGCACCCAACCGCAGGCAGCGAGCTACGTCCAAGCCATGGCGAACCCCGCCCGAACCAATCAGCTTAAGATCGGCATCCAACGCGCGCAGTTGCGGCAAAAGATCGATGCTGTAGACGCCCCAATCTGCGAATGGTTGCATGATCTGCGCATCCCGAGTCGATGGGTTGCGCGCCATTTCAATGCTCGCCCAATTGGTGCCGCCGCGGCCCGCCACTTCGATCCATTGCACCCCGACGTCGATTAGGCGCTGCGCCGATGTCGGACCAATGCCCGCGCCGACCTCTTTGACGATCAACGGAACGTCTAGTCGCTGACAACAGGTCTCAATGGTGCGGAGTATGCCGCGCCAATCGCGATCACCGTTGGGTTGCGCAAGTTCTTGCAGGGGATTGAGATGGATGACCAGAGCATTCGCATCGATGCTATCGACGGCAGCCTGGGCTAGGTCGACACCCCCCTGAGCGAGTTGCGTTCCGCCTAGGTTGCCGAGCAACACCGCGTTTGGTGCCGACTGTCTGATGCGCTGTGGCAGCGCCAATTCTAGGGCGGCTCGCTGTGAACCCACAGCCATCGGAATTTGACATTCCTCGGCGGCTTCGGCGAGATGGCGATTGACGAGTTCGCCGTCATCACAGCCGCCGGTCATAGCGCCAATAATGATCGGCGCGCTGCAGATGCGTCCGAGAAATTTAACGCTGAGATCGATTTGGTCGTGGTGTAATTCCGGCACTGCGATAGGCTCAAAACGCAGTCGGTCAAACTGATCGCCGAGTTGCCCTTGGTGGGCCTCTTGCAGAGCCAGATCGATGTGATCCTGTTTGCGTTGGCGAATGTCAGCCATGCTTGCGATCGATGACGTCGACGAGAATCATATGCGGTACCGTGAGTGCAGCCAATCCGATAAAGGTTAATTGTAACAGAGCTGAATCGAGATCGAAGCTGTGGTTGTTCTGGTACCAAAGGAGCAGAGATAGGCCGGTGATCCAGGCCGCAAGAGTATAGCAAACCGCTTCGACAACGCAGCGTCGGCGATGCTCCGGCAGCAGGCTGCGCCAAATTCTAAGGCTGTGGGAGGGGCTGTGAACAAAACAAAAATACAGCGCAAAACTGACCAGCGGCGGCAGCCAATAAGCCGCCGCCACGAGCGCTATCAAGACGCTGACAGGGGCGCGCCAGCGCGCTTCAAACACAGCGTACGCCGCATAGGCGACAACAGCCAGCAGCCACGCTGGCAGCAGCAGAGTAATAGTCTCTAGTAACCATAGGGAGGCATCTGCGCCGACTAAGATGGCAAACAATGGCTCGACTAGGTGCGGTTGCAATCCTGGGATACCGATGCACACCAGCCCGCAGTGGGCCGCCAAAGGCAGCGCGCAAGCGGCTTGCCACGGTGGCGCGACCGCGCGGACGTCACTGCTGCCAAAATGGATTGCGGAAATAGCCAAAAAGACCGCCAGACTGGCTGCCGGTTGGTACCACCAGACGGTCGTCACTAGCGCCGCTAGAACAACATAACCGGCGTGAAACACCAACCAGTCAAAAGGCCGCTGGGACCATCCGGCACGCCGCGCCACGGCGCCATCGAAGCCGCCGTGGGGAACACCAGCCAAGAGTATCGCTGCAAGCGCCCAGTAGTCCCAGCTAGACATGCAGTAACTGCCTTAAAAACGGGCCCTTTGGCATCGCCGAAATAACCCGTGCCCAGTCCATCAGCGACGCGTGGCCCAACATAAAGCGCGCGAATTGCTCGCCAGACAGCGCCGCTGCCATATCCATAAATAGACTGACGCCAAGTTCGGGATATTCGATCAACACCCGGTTAAAGATACCATCCATATAAAGGAGTTGCTGTGATATGGGCTGGGGAACTTGGTAATGTCCACTCGCGATGCGCTCGGCCAACTGTCTCGTTTGCTGCTGAATATAGCTAAATGCATAACCTGATGAGCGGCGCAGCGCTCCCCCCGCGGCACCAATTGCTGCATGCCTTGGATCCTGCGGGTAGACGTTATCCATGGGAATACAACCAACTTCGAGCGCGAGTTGTTCGGCCATGCAAATACCGCGATCGTCGAGCCAAGCGTCTATCGCATCGGTATACCAGCTCTCGGGTTGCACCGAGCGTGAGATCATGGTCGATTCGACTAACAGGTGGTGCTCGGAAAACGGCAGCGCATAGATAAAGTGTAAACCTCGGGATTGGTCGACGCGAAAATCCATCAGCGTCGCTATACCGACATTAGGCAGTGGTTGTTGGGTGCGTATTTCGCGTCCGACGAAATGTTGCATCAGGCCGCCCACCGCAGCGCGAGGGGGCCGACTGTCGAATATATGCGCGGTTTGAAACGTCTCGCCAGCAGCGGTTAGCAAGGCGCCATCGGCGTGGTGTTTGACGTCGTCGACCGCCGCGCGAATTAACTGCACTGAGCCATGCAATAGATCCTCGCAATGGTTTAGGTAGCGACTCGAGCTAAGACAGGTATAGGTGAAGTTATCGCTCTGTTTGACTAGTCGATGCTGGTGGTCGACGAGTTGCCAGCCTTGCCAATGCCCTTTGATCGCCGGCCGCAGTTTTTCGTGCTGGGCGGCATTCGCCCAGAGGGCAAAATGGCACTCCCGCGACGCGGTAGTGTTTGGTTCGAAGACGCGCACCCGTTGCCCGGTGTCGAGGGTCGCGAGGTTGGCGGCCAAACTCATGCCGGCACTACCGCCGCCAATAATGGCTACATCAATCGCAGTCGACACCGGCAAGCCCTCTCAGTGGATAGTGAAGTTCTGAGCGGTGAATCGGCACCCTGCGTGGCAATAATGCGCCAACGCTGAGAATTGATAAACCCGCTTTGCGCAGTGTAGAGACCATCACCCGACCGCGCCACCAAGCATAGTCGCGAACTTTTAAGCGGTTGCCAATATGTCGATAGACCCTCAGCGCAATGGCGATCGATAGGCGCGTCCTAAACGGTAGTAAATGTATGCCGATCATAGCGCTAGCATAGTAGGTTTCTGCCAGATCTAGCAACTTGCCGGTCGCGCAGGCAATTTCGCGGCGCATTTCGTCGGACGCTTCACCCCAGTTTTCGGGGGCACTCTGTGCAGCGTTCAGGTCGAGCCAGTTGGCGGGTATATAGCGGCGCCCCATCTGTGCGTCTTCGAGTACGTCGCGGGCGATATTGGTCAACTGCATAGCGACCCCCAGATCAATGGCAAAGCTGTCGGCGCGCGGATGCCGACAGTCGAGCAGGCGACACATCATCAGCCCTACGGTTCCGGCGACTGCGTGACAATAGCGCAGTAATTCTCTATCGGTGTCGAATCGTGCTGGATTTTGATCGGCGAGCATACCGCCGAGCAATTCATTGGCAGCAACGATTGGAATATGATTTTTCTCGGCGAGTTGCAAAAATGCCTCAACTTCTTTTTCGCCACGCGGTTGCGTGCCGCTTAAGCAATCTCTAACGCGCCCGAGGCGTTGTGCCTTGTCGGCCGCATCGCCATCCGCCAAGTCGTCGACGAAACGACAAAATTGATAGAGTTGAGCGGCTTTGTCGGCGCGCACACGGCCGAGGAAAAAACTCGCCCAATAGAAAGACTTACCGTGGCGGGCGAGAACTTTTCGCGCAGCATCATCGGTCATGGTTTAGCCGCCAGAGCCAACCTCGATGCCGGTGAGGAGTTCCTCCACCACCTTTGCCGAGCTTACCACGCCAGGCAGTCCCGCCCCTGGATGGGTGCCGGCGCCCACGAAGTAGAGATTTTTCAGCGAGCTATCGCGATTGTGGTAACGGAAATAGGCCGATTGGGTAAGGCGTGGCGCAATCGAAAAGCCAGCGCCATGCATCGAGCGGTAATCATTGGCAAAATCTTCCGGTGTCATCCAAAAAACCTCTTCAATCACCTCGCTAAGGTCGGGAAGAATAGTCGACTCGAGTGCTTCGAGGATTTTGTCGCGAAGTTTTTCTCCCTGCACCGACCAGTCGACGTTGCCCTGCAGATTGGGTACTGGGCAGAGCACATAAAATGACTCGCATCCATCGGGCGCAAAGCTCTGATCGGTGGCGGTCGGGCGATGCAGATAGAGCGAGAAATCATCGGCTAAATGCTTTCGATCAAAGATATCAGCCAGATGCTCGCGGAAGCGGGGACCCATCCAAATGCTGTGGTGGGCGATGTCTGGATAGAGCTTTTTAGTGCCGAAATAGAGTACGTATAAGCCCATAGAGTAGTGTTTAGGCAACCCGGGAATACTCGCCATCGATGGTTTTTTAGGACGCTTTAATAATTCTTTATAGCAGGTGGCGGGGTCGCCGGCAAAGACCACTAAATCGGCATCGATGATGTCGCCATTGGCTAAGCGAACGCCGTTGGCGCGACCATCGCACTGGGTGATTTCGTTGATATCAGCGCCGGTGATAATGTTAATGTTCTGACGGAGCATGAGTTGACGCAGTTCTTCGACCAGTTTACCGGTTCCGCCCATGCAAAAAAATACCCCCCAGCGGCGCTCGAGGTAGTGAATCAGAGAGTATATGGCGGTAGTATTAAACGGATTGCCGCCCACCAGTAGCGGGTGAATAGAGAACGCCTGACGCATCAGCGGGTGCTTTAAATTACCGTTGACCATCTGCGAAACGGTTTTATAACAGCGCAGTGCAATCAGCGCTGGGACCTGCTTGAGCATGTCCCAGACCCGCGTAAAGGGCCGGTGAACGAGTTGCTTGAAGCCGATGTCATAGACTTCTTTAGACTGCGCAAGCAATTTAAGATAGCCGTCGGCGTCGTCGACACTAAAGCGTCGAATTTCGGTCAGGGTATCTTCTATCGACGCACGATAGTCGAATTGACTGCCGTCGGCAAAGTGAAATCGGTAGAACGGATCTAGTGGCACAAAGTCGAGGTGATCCGAGAGCTTCTCGTCGAAGAGCTCAAACAACTCATCGAAAAGAAAGGGTGCGGTGATAACCGTCGGTCCGGCATCATGCCGGTATCCACCGCGCTCAAAGACCTGCGCCCGTCCGCCAATACTGTCGAGACGCTCGGCCAGCGTGACGCGGTAACCTAGCGCGCGCAATCTCAAGGCGGTAGCTATTCCAGCAAACCCCGCGCCTATGATAACTGTGTGTTGGCCCTTGCCGAATCCTGCTTCTGCGGTCAAGCGATCTGCCCTTGATGTTTGACGCCGGCATTCTGTTGCACTGAAATCAACAGTGCACGCGCTACGTCTTGAAGTGGATGGGGAATTGCCGGTATCAAATGGGTGGCTTTTTCAAGCCAGTAGTCAATCGAATGGCTGGCCTGAACGATCGCATCACTGGCGGCAATTCGCCGTTGCCAATGCCCCACTTTAGAGGTGTCGTTAGAGGCATACCAAGCGAGGAAGTCGTCGTTTCCGGAACCATTGTCACCGAACAGACTGATCACTAGGTTGGGTTTACGCCCATCTAGGTCGCTTGATCGGTGGCTTGAGGGGACGATATCATCGATATCGTTGCGGCCTTGATAAACTAGCCCGCAAAGGCTCACCAGTTGCTCTAAACTCGTCAGTTGTTGGTCTAGTCCGGCGGCGATTGCGGCGCCCTTGATCGGCGCGATTAGCAATGGCGCAGTTTTTCCACGGGCGATGAACTTCCATTCATCGATGGTTGCGCACTGTCTTTGAGATATGTCGGACATTTGTCCGCCACAGGTTTCTTGCATGGCACTGGCAAGCAGTGCCACTAGAACACCGGCATTAGTCGGGTTGCGAGCAGCCAGTTCAAATGATTTAGCGACCATCCAATCGCCAAGACAGAGCGCCATGTCGACGCCGAAGTAGTGGTTGATACTCTGTTGTCCACGTCGGTGGGTGCTGGCATCGCTAATATCATCATGTATTAGCGAGGCATTGTGCAGTAACTCGCAAGCTGCTGCCCAATTGAGGTTGTCTGGTGTTTCGATGCCCAGCGCAGCGCCACTAGAATAGGCCAGATGCGCTCTAAACGCCTTGCCCGGATTTCTGAAGTGGTAGCTGGCAGCAGGGTATAAGCTACTCTGGAAATGCGGCAACTCGCTCTGGTAGAGCGTATCAAGCTGCATGAGAAAATCCGAATCTTGGACTGTCATTTTTATTATTGGGGACATTGTTAGTACCCTTTATTAAAATCGTAACATCGTGTTGTTTTTGTTGTGCCACGGAGATACCCGGCATTTACTCAGTATCGATCGAAGGAGCCAGCAGAACTGGCTCCTTCGACCAAGAGTACTATTTGATCTTATTCAGACGAGTCAGCTACAGCAGCGACCCAAATGAACAGACCGAAGCCGATCTTGTTAACTAAATCAGCGAGGTTGTAGATCAGGTTAACGGAGTTTGCATCTGTTCCACCTGCAAGGTATCCCATGAAATATCCGATTGGATAGATCGCCCACCCAATTGTTACGATCCACTTCATACCATTGAACGCTTTTTGGCAGTTTTCGTTGCCGCTGGCCGCGTTGATCTGGCTGGCTTCACCTGCAAATATCTCATACAAGATAAATATCCAACCTGCCATCCCAATAATGAATCCAACGGTTGGGTCCATCATGCCAGCTTCGCCCATGAAGCCACCCAGCAGCATAACCAATGTACCGATCAACAAGCGCCAGAACACACCAGAAGCCACGACCGCTATGGCTGCGAGAATCAAGTAGAACTCAATCATTTGTAATGGGACTGTTAATAACCAATCGATGTATCTAAATACTGTGGGCGTATCTTGTGTAGTAACCCACACGTCGCGCATATAAAAGTAATGCACAGCAGCTATCAGTTGAATTAGACCAGCGATTGTCAGCGAGGTTTTCCATTTACCACTTACGCGATCGCGCTCGATAAAAAAGAATACTGCGGCAGCAACCATTGCCATTGAAATTAACCAAAATGAGACGCCAACCGGATCGGAGGCTGTTAAATTATTTGACATCGTGTTCATCCTATTTACAGAAATTATTATTTGAAAGCAACCATAATGATGCACCATTAATGTTGCCCCGGACTTAAGCCAGTCTCCAATAAATCGCTTGGAAACTAAAAGCAGATTGTAATTTAGCCTTTCTCAGAAAAAAGTGCAAACAACTTTATCGCATTAGTGCGCACTTTTTTAGTGCGGCGAAATCCATAAATGCGCTTTTTACATAGCATAATATCTTGAGCATTTTTAACTGACTGCTATGAAGGGCAGCCAAAGTCGCGCTCCAAGCTGGGCTTTGGCTGATGCTACTATCGAACTAAGAGTAGTTTATCCGTTGGCGCAACTGGCAGGGATTCGTCGCCTTTGGCACGAACTTGGTCGGCGACGCTGACTCAGGGTTATAGGCAGCGTTTTAATGACGCGGTGATCTCGGCGCACTATACTTGGTCGTTAAAAAAGGAGTCTATTTTGAAAGTATATTTTTTCATCGTTACGAGTCTGCTGGCCTATGCGGGTGCAGCTTTGGCGTCCGAGTCTGAATCGGTGAGGGACAATCGACCGATACCGGCAACAGAATGGCAGATCGTCAGTCCATCGGATGCTAATGTGCAATCTCAGCGCGTCACCCGATTGTTGGATTTGGCGTTTAATGATCGTGCCACCCAAGCTGCGGTGCTTATCGTCGGCGGACGATTGGTTGGTGAACGCTATGCAGAGGGTTACGATGCGCAAAGCTTCGGTACCAGTTGGTCAGTGGCAAAGAGTTTTTATGCGGCTTTGATTGGTATAGCGATCGATCGTGGCGAGATCGGCAGCCTCGACGATAAAGTATCGACCTATATAGATGTCTTTAATGATCAGCGTGCAAATATCAGTCTTCGCCATCTGCTCGATATGACCAGCGGACTTGCGTTCCCGGAGCACGAACACGAAACCATGTTTTTTCGCGACGACCACCTCGCCTACGCCTTGGAGGTCGGAGTAGAGAAGCCTGCCGGCGAAGTTTTTGAATACAACAACGTCAACTCCATGCTGTTAAGTGAGGTGTTGCATCGCGCCTCTGGTATACCCGCCGACCAATTACTGGCAGATAGGATTTTTACCAAGATTGGCATACAGCGGTACACACTGTGGCGCGATGCAGCTGGCAATCCGATGACCTATTGCTGCATTGATATGTCGGCGCGCGATTATGCTCGCTTTGGATTGCTGTTTGCGCGGAGTGGTCGCTGGGGCGACCAGCAAATAATCTCACAGGAATTTGTCGATAATACCTTCAGCGAGGTCTGGAGCGACATCCCAAGCAGCACGATTGAGCACACGCGGGGTTATGGCATGCACTGGTGGGTATCGAAAAATGACCAGCAGGCGTCGATTTTTAATGCCAGTGGTAAATTTGGACAATATGTCTTTGTCGATCGTGCCAACGACGTCGTATTCACGCGCATCACGCGCTACGCATCCACCGGTGCCTCAGTACAGGATTGGGGTGGACTGCAAGCGTTGACATGGATTACTAACGTCACGCTATTGCGCAAAGTGGGAGAATTTTTAACTCTGATCGGCCTGCTCGATCCAGTCGCTGACATCGCCACGCCGATCACCTATGAGTCGGGGGTCTCGGACGATTTCTTTAGCAATTATTCGACTATTATTGACGCGTTGGTCGACGTTAGCCAGCCTGTCATAATTGGCGCTGTGAAAACTGCCGGCGACGCGACGGCGGCAAAGTAACCGATCGGTGGCCCGGTCAAAAGTTTAGTCCGTGATGGGCCAGTCGACGATGTCGACGTGATCCAAGCGCGCTTCGCATTCCGCGCCCTTCCACAGGGCAATAAAATGGCCCTCGGGGTCATAGGTCTGGCTTTGTTTCTGCAAGTTGAAGCGCCTGTGCCCGCGCGGATCAGCGCCCACTCCGGCGAGGTACTGCCAATTCCCCCAGTTGCTGGCAAAATCATAATCGAGCAGATTCTGCGCCATGTAGGCAGCCCCATAGCGCCAGTCTAGGGCCAGTTCATGAACCAGACAGCTAGCGACCAACTGGCGGCCGCGATTCGACATATAGCCGCTGTCGTTAAGCTGCTTCATGCAGGCGTTGACGATCGGGTAAGGGGTGTTACCAAGGCACCACTTGCGGAATCGCTGAGGGTAAAAGCTGGTGTTTGGTGTGCTCGTGGCAATGCCTTGAAATGCGCTGATGCTATCGCCGTGGCGGTGCGCATACCATTGAAAGTACTCGCGCCACAGGAGTTCAAAATAGATCCAGTAGGTGGATTCGTTGGCGCCCTGTTGCGCTTCATGACGCCTTAACTGATGAATGATCTCGCGGGCCGAGATTGCACCGCAGGCAAGCCAAAGCGAAAATTTAGTTGAATTTTCCCAGCCATCCAGCGCGTTGCGGGTCTGTTTGTAGCTTTGCGCCGCATTGCTGGCAAAATATGTCCGGGTATGGCGAGATGCGGCCGCCTCGCCCCCCGCGATAGGCGTGCTGGTTTTTTGCTCGGCGCTGGAAAAGCGTTGGCGCCAATTATCTGGCTTTGTTACTGGCGGCGGCAGAGATGCCGGGGCCGCTATGGGCTCGGGAATCGGCAGGGACTCTACTTGGCGTCGGAATTTAGAAAAACTACTCGGTAAATTAGCGACTTTAAACGGTAGCGCTGACGATTCGAACAGCGTGTGGCTGGTCACCTCACAAAAAGCCATCTGTGGGTACTGCTGAGCGACGCTGTTCCAGCGCGCTTGCACACGCCAATTTGCCTGCTCACTGCGGTATACCGCTGACGGGTTGAAGCGCTCAAGTAATGTCGCCAGCCCTTCTGTCGAGCCGTCGGCGATTGCCTGAATGTGCTGACCGAAAGCGTCGAGGCCCCGATCCAATGCGTCCAGCGACTGATATAATTGCTGGCGCCGGAGTGTGGTTGGGGCTATTGCGTAGCCGTCGAGAAGGTCGTCTGGCGGCTGAATGTAAACGCAGATCAATTTTTCGCAGCCGCTCGCGGCTTGCATCAACGCCGGGTTGTCCGCGACGCGTAAGTCGTTGTGGAAGCACATCAGGCCAAGTTTATGCATTTTTCTAAGCGCCAGAAATCGTCGTCATGCGTCATTACGGAAACTACCCACAGTTGGTTCCATCGCGCGCTCGGTGCTCGTTATGCCGCGATCCGACGGCGGACTTGCCGCGTACTACTCTCGGTGTGAGGTTGCCTTGTCGGCGGCGGTCGCACCGATCGATCAATGCGCCTTAGCCGCGCACTGCAATGGATATTATATGAGCTCTGATAAACCGCAAATAAATCAACAGAACGCCACAGTGGAACAGCAAAAACCCGCCCAACGGCCGATTTATATCGCGCTTGGCTACGCTGGTTTGTTGCCGTTTGCGCTTTCCCTCGGGGTGATTCTCGCTGCGGCCGTGTCGGGTCCAGGTGTACACAGCGCTGCGCTGTTTGGGCTCTACGCCCCCTATGTGTTCATCGCTTACAGCGCCTGTATTTTGAGTTTTTTGTCTGGGGCAGTGTGGCGCGATAACACCGCCGAGCACGGCGCGGCCAGCCTGTTAATCATCAGCAACGTCCTCGCTGTGCTGGCATGGCTGTGCCTGTTGGCGATTCAGGTATCGCAGATGTTGACGCTGTTGGCGATTGCGGTACTGATGTCTGGATATTTGACGTTACTGTGGGCCGAACGGATGGTGCCTGAGGTCGATGACCGCTACACTGCTATGCGCGTCAAGCTCACCGCATGGGTCGTGGCGATGCATCTGCTGATACTGGTTTGTCTTGCGGGGGACATTTGAAAATGACTGAGTTGACCATATTTTACGATGCGACCTGCCCGCTGTGCGCGACTGAGATGGATCATTTGCGGCGCACCGACGCCAATCACGCGATTGCCTTTGAAAACATTTATGCCGACGACTTTACTGCGCGCTTTCCCAGCATTGATCGCCAGGAGGCCGACCGTATTTTGCATGGGCAACTGGCGGACGGCAAG
>CALGJN010000140.1:0-12972 GCA_937920185.1 uncultured Cellvibrionales bacterium
GCAATGCTGACGACCGCTACCCGCTGCCCACTATTCGCTATTCGCTATTCGCTATTCGCTATTCGCTATTCATCATAACCGCTTACCTCTGAGCGGGTTTGTGGGCAAAAGCTAAGTGCATTTTCTTGCGCTTGTATTTCATAAACTGAGCGGATGAATCACTAAAATTTGACGCATCGTATTTGGCGCAGAAAGCTAAAGCGATCGGGCTTGCCCATTTAACATGAACATCAAATACAAACTTCAATATAGTACTTTTGGTTTATAGTTTAACGCCCCTATTTTACTTATAGTGCAGCTTCAATAGGGGAGCTTTTACTCTCCTATTTTAATCTTTGCTAGGGAGAGCAAGCATGTCGACAACTCGGCTTTTACTGGCCTTTAGTATTGCGCTGGCCCTAGGTGCCTGTAGTGAAACACAACCGCCCCCGATCTCGGCAGCAGACCCATCTCAGCCTGACCAACCGGCAGATATTTCCAGCGAAACAAATGACAACAGCAACCCAATAACGGCCGATCCCGACCTATCATCCACCATAGATAAAAATCCGGCCATTGGCAGGTCGCTAGGCGCTGATCGAGAAGCCGTCATATATCGCGCGGTGTGGCAGGCTAGCGAAGACTGGCAACGAGCATTCAATCGCGGCGATGCGGCGGCCTGCGCCAGCCATTACGAGGAGGCTGCGGTTATGCGCGCAGCGCCTTTTGGCACCTTTATTGGCAAACCGGCAATTGAGGGATTTTGGCAGCAACTAATCGATGATGGCTTGAGCGATGTGCGTTATATTGACCCACGCATTATCATCATCGACAAAGACAGTGCAGTATTGACCGCCAACTGGAAGATGAACAAAGCCGCCGGGCTTGTCTACCGCGAACTCTGGGTTATGCAACCGGATGGCAGCATGAAACTGCGAGAAGATGAGTTCGAAGCGCTTGCAACGCCAGACTCTTAGCGCAAACCGAGGAGGCTCCAACTGATCACCAGCGCTGATGTTTCCAGCATCTTTTTCCCAAAAACGCCTTCGTAGTCATCGCGATGCTCATACGCAACCATCACCTATGGGAGGCGCACTAAATCATAATCAGCAGAGGATAGCGAAGGATAAAGAGCCACGCCCTATGGATCATTGGTGCGCCTTAAAAGAACCTTTTAGCCCAATAAAACTGTAAATCAACAAGACACACACCCCAAAAACACCATCCGAGAACTCAAAGTGTTTCAGCTTGAGTGGCAACACAACAACAAATAAACTCAGGTCGCGAGATGGCTCCAAAAACGGCCAAGGTGTTATGCCTCAGGAACGCATCCATCAGTCCTCTACCAAAATCCGCAGCATTCGCCGCAATGGCTCGGCTGCACCCCAGAGCAATTGATCGCCGACGGTAAAAGCGGAGAGATATTCACCGCCCATATTCATCTTTCGCAACCGTCCGACCGGCACCATCAACTGACCAGTAACGGCACTCGGTGTCAGTTTTTTTAAGGTATCGAGTTTGCAGTTTGAGACCACCTGCGACCAAGGGCTGGCCTCATCGATCAATGCCTCTATCTCATCGAGAGGCACATCGCTCTTTAACTTAAGCGTCAGCGCCTGACTGTGACAGCGCATAGCGCCAATCCGAACGCAAAGACCATCTAACGGTATCGGCCGATCAGTACGCGCAAGTATTTTGTTGGTCTCGGCTTGGTTTTTCCACTCCTCTCGGCTTTGCCCGTTGGCGACTTCAGAATCAATCCATGGCAGTAAACTACCGGCTAAGGGGTAATTCCATTGCTCCAGCGGAAAGTCATCGCTCCTTGAGCAATCGGAAACCGCTCGATCAATTTCCAAAATCGCCGATGCCGGGTTGGCTAATTGCTCACTAACCGAAGACTCTATAACCCCCATCTGAGCAATTAATTCACGCATATTTTGCGCACCTGCGCCGGAGGCAGCCTGATAGGTCATAGAGCTAGCCCACTCGACCAGATCGGCATTAAACAACCCCCCCAGCCCCATTAACATTAAGCTTACGGTGCAATTGCCGCCAATAAAATCGCGACTGCCGCGCGTCATAGCATCGCCAATAACATTTCGATTAACGGGATCTAAAACAATCGTCGAGGTATCATTCATACGCAGTGTAGAGGCGGCATCTATCCAGTAACCGCGCCAACCTGCGGCGCGTAATTTAGGGTATACCTCGGCAGTGTAATCACCACCCTGACAGGTGATAATAATGTCCATTTTCGCGAGCGCGTCTAGATCGTAGGCGTCTTGCAATGGCGATGTTGCCTGACCAATGTCGGGGCCCGGTTGTCCCGCTTGTGAGGTGGTAAAAAACACCGCCTCAATCAATGCAAAATCGCTCTCTTGATGCATGCGCTCCATCAGCACCGAGCCCACCATGCCGCGCCAACCGACAAATCCAGTCGCTTTCATTTATTTATCCCTCGCCTTAACCATTCATCGACAATTCAGCGGCCTGCAATTCAGCCACCACCGCATCGCCCATCGCTATGGTGCCCACTTGCTCTGTACCGGGCGTGTAAATATCTGTGGTTCTCAACCCGCGATCGAGAACCCGACTGACTGCGTGCTCGATAATCAAAGCCGCATCGGGTGAACCGAGGGAATAGCGCAGCATCATCGCCACTGAGAGGATGGTAGCGAGAGGATTGGCGATGCCCTGGCCAGCGATATCCGGGGCGGATCCATGGCAGGGCTCATACATTCCGCCTCCGTATTGATCCAGCGACGCCGATGGCAACATGCCGATAGAGCCAGTTAACATAGCCGCGGTGTCGGACAAAATATCGCCGAACATATTACCCGTCACCAATACGTCGAATTGCTTGGGTTGCCGCACCAGCTGCATAGCCGCATTATCGACGTAGAGGTGGCTAAGTTCGACCTCTGGGTAGTCTGACGCCATTTCTGAAATGACCTCTTTCCAAACAATTGTCGCCTCGAGAACATTGGATTTATCGACCGAGCACAACCGCTTGTCGCGCACCATGGCCGCCTCGAATGCGACCTTACCGATGCGCCTAATCTCTGACTCGGAATACTTGTAAGTGTTGTAACCTTCGCGCTCTCCGTTGTCGAGTGTCCTGATGCCGCGCGGCTCACCAAAGTAAATACCGCCGACCAATTCCCTAACGATAAGAATATCCAGCCCCGCAACTACCTCGGGCTTTAGCGAAGAGGCACCCGCCAATTGTGGATACATGATCGCCGGGCGTAAATTGGCGAACAATTCCAACTCCGATCGAATCCGCAAAAGCCCGCTCTCAGGCCGCAGTTCACGAGCGTAGTGATCCCACTGCGGCCCACCCACGGCGCCCAATAAAATGGCGTCCGCGTCGCGAGCACTATCGAGAGTCTCCTGCGGGCATGGGTTGCCATGCGCGTCCAACGCGGCACCTCCGAGCACGCCCCAGGTTAACTGTATACCCAGGTCTCGCTGTCGATTGATAGCCTGCAAAACTTTAATCGCCTCGGCGACGATCTCGCTACCGATATTATCTCCTGGCAAAACCAGTACTCTTTTGCTCATTTAATCGCTCCAAATACCCATGGGTGGCGCTCAGCTCGCTGCTCTTCATAGCGTTTAATAGCTGGCGCGTGCTGCAACGTGAGCCCGATTTCATCCAGCCCCTGCAACAGGCACTGTTTTCGAAACTCGTCGATTTCAAACCCATAGCTACAACCACCCGCCGTCACTACGGTCTGCTCGGTCAAATCTACGGTCAATTGATAGCCTGGCTCGCGGTATAATTCGTCAAACAATCCACTCACCTGCTGTTCAGTCAAAACTACGGGCAATAATCCATTTTTAAAGCAATTGTTATAAAAAATATCCGCAAAGCTTGGCGCGATCACCACGCGAAAGCCGTACCCATCTAGCGCCCAGGGCGCATGCTCTCGACTCGAGCCACAACCAAAATTTGTTCGCGCCAATAATATAGAGGCACCGTTATAGCGTTCCTCATTGAGGGCGAAATCTGGGTTTAGCGGCCGCCCAGAACAGTCTTGGCCCGGCTCACCGCTGTCCAGATAGCGCAGTTCGTCAAACAGGTTGGGGCCAAAGCCACTGCGTTTAATGGATTTCAAAAACTGTTTGGGGATAATCATATCGGTATCCACATTGGCTCGATCCATCGGCCCAACTAACCCATGGTGCGTTGTAAAAGCTTTCATTTAACCGCCTCGCTTAAAAATTCACGGACATCGACAATATGCCCAGCCACTGCGGCTGCGGCGGCCATCGCCGGACTCATCAGGTGAGTTCGCCCACCATTGCCCTGGCGTCCCTCGAAATTTCGGTTGGAGGTCGATGCACAATGTTCTCCAGAACCCAGTTTGTCGGCGTTCATCGCCAAGCACATAGAGCAACCCGGCTCGCGCCACTCCATCCCAGCATCGATAAACACTTTATCCAAACCCTCGGCTTCGGCTTGCGCCTTGACCATCTGCGAACCGGGCACAACCAGCACTTGCTTGACCGATGGAGCCGCCCTACGACCGCGCGCAATTGCCGCCGCAGCGCGCATATCTTCAATCCGTGAATTGGTACAACTACCGATAAATACTCGATCCACAGCGATCGACGTAATTGCCTGACCTTCCTCCAACCCCATGTAGGCAAGAGCATTTTCGAGTCCACTGCGCTGTTCGGGCGTTTTCTGAGCTGACAACTCGGGCACCCTGGCGGTAACTTCAGCGACCATCTCCGGTGATGTGCCCCACGTCACTTGAGGCGCGATATCGTCTGCATGCAAAACCACTTCAATATCGAACACCGCATCTGGGTCACTCACCAACGTTTTCCAATAGGCCACCGCGGGTGCCCACAACTCACCACTGGGAACGAATTGGCGACCTTTCACATAGTCGATGGTGGTGTCGTCGACCGCAATCATGCCGACACGAGCACCGGCTTCAATCGCCATATTACAGACCGTCATGCGACCCTCTACCGTCATATCGCGAAACACTTCGCCGGCAAATTCAATCGCGTGGCCATTGCCACCAGCGGTGCCAATCTTGCCAATAATCGCCAAAACTACGTCTTTGGGCGTAACCCCGGTTCCCAAGTTGCCGTCAACCGTGACCCGCATGTTCTTCATTTTTTTTGCTACCAAACACTGTGACGCCAAAACGTGTTCAACTTCCGACGTACCAATGCCGTGGGCAAGACAGCCAAGAGCGCCATGGGTCGCAGTATGCGAATCTCCACAGACCACCGTCATGCCGGGCATCGTTGCTCCCAACTCGGGGCCCATAACGTGGACAATACCCTGCCCCATCTCATTCATTTTGAATTCTTTTATTCCAAAATGCTCACAATTGTCATCCAGAGTCTGCACCTGAATTCGCGATGTGGGGTCGGGGATTCCCGCGACGCCGGCGTCGCGCTCAGTTCGATCGGTTGAAATGTTATGATCGGGCGTAGCCACGTTGGTATCCAAACGCCAGGGTTTGCGCCCGGCAGTGCGCAACCCGTCAAACGCCTGAGGCGACGTGACTTCGTGGATTATATGTCGATCTATGTAGATTAAAGTAGCACCATCGTCGCGTTCAGAGACGATATGCGCATCCCACAATTTGTCATACAGAGTATTTTTATTCACCCGCATCTCCTTTTCGACACTTTTATAAACGACGAATTGCCGTTCCATAGGTGCATAGTACCTGCCCTCAATGATGAAATAAATTCATAATTTTCATGCAACTCATTCCTTGGTAGAATGCAGGTTCTGTACTTAAAAATAATCAGCCATGGATAACCAAAATCTTAAAGCGTTTATCTGCGTCGCTAGCTGCGGTTCGTTCTCAGACGCCGCCGACCAACTCTATCTAACACAATCTGCGATCAGCAAACGCATCGCGCAATTGGAGCAGCAAGTCGGCAGGCAGTTATTTGACCGGTTTGGGCGCCAAGTTTCACTCACCGAGGCAGGCTCCGCCCTACTCCCGCGAGCCCAGCACATACTCAGTCGTTGCGACGAAGCGCTGCAGGCGCTGGAGGATTTGTCGGGTCAAGCGAGTGGTATTCTGCGCCTTGCGATAAGCCACCATCTTGGCCTTCATCGACTGCCGCCGATACTCAAAGCGTTTACCCGAAAATACCCAGACGTGCGCCTCGACATTCAGTTCATGGATTCCGAAATAGCCTATCAGCGGGTGCTAGAGGGTGCCACAGAGATCGCAGTGATCACGCTTGCGCTGGAAACGCACAAACGCATCATCGGTCATCGAGTATGGCACGATCCGCTAAAGTTTATCTGCGCCCCAGATCATCCCCTTGCCAAACTAAAACGGCCATTATTGACCGATTTGGCCGCCTACCCCGTGGTGCTTCCTGGCTTGAACACCTACACCGGTCGAATCGTGCAAAATTTATTTTCCGAACGCGGCATTCCGCTAAGTTCGTCAATGTCGACCAATTATTTGGAGACCATTAGCACATTGATCGCAATCGGCTTGGGCTGGAGCGTGCTGCCAGTGACACTGGTCAATGACCTAAAGATCATGCCGGTAGACGGCGTAATCATGGCTAGAGAGCTCGGCTACATACATCACCGACAACGCAGCCTATCAAATGCAGCGCAGGCATTTTTAGAGGTACTCAATGGGGCCGCGCAGGGAATCACTGCCGATTAGCAACGGTCGCAGCATACTTTCTTAGTGGGCGCTTCTTGGCGCGATAATAACCATCAAAAACGGCGAACCCCCAAATGCCGACAAGCGATCCATAGACTAACCATTGTTGCCAAAACGCCAGTGGGCTCGGGGTATTCTTTATGGCCCTGGCAATCACCGGAACGGTAGCGCTCAACTCTCCGCTATTAATCTGCTCGACAATGATTTTACTCTTGTGGTTAGCCTCAAACATGACAAAACCGAGACACACCAGCGTCAACACAACGCACAGCCATCCCATCCACCTCGACCTGAGTAAAAAATAACCGGCACCGGGGAAAAATAAAACACTGTAGAGCACTACTTTGTATTCTAATTTCACCGTAGGTTACGTCCCTGTAGAGTTGCTCATAAATAGACCCTGTCTGTTGGTCACGGATTAAATCGGCGTGAGCCCACTGTCGACGTCCATATTTTGAGCACGGTGGCGTAAATAATGATCCATCAGTGTTATCGCCAACATCGCTTCGGCAATCGGCACCGCCCTAATCCCAACGCATGGATCATGCCGACCGGTGGTCACAACATCCACTGCTTGACCGTGGATATCGATTGACCGCCCGGGAATTCGAACGCTGGACGTGGGTTTTAAAGCCAGATGGGCGCACAGTGATTGGCCCGTCGATATCCCGCCTAATACCCCACCAGCATTATTTGATAGAAAACCGTCCACCGACAATTCATCGCGATGCTCTGTACCTTTTTGCGTAACCGAAGCAAACCCCGCACCAATCTCAACACCTTTGACGGCGTTAATTCCCATCAGTGCATGCGCGATGTCGGCATCCAATCGATCGAACACCGGTTCGCCCAACCCGACGGGTACCCCAGTGGCAGTTACACTGACCTGAGCGCCCACCGAATTCCCCTCTTTGAGCAACGCCTGCATATAATCTTCCAATTGGGATATTTTATCCGGGTCGGGAAAGAAAAATGGATTGCGCTCGATTTCCGCTCGTTCAAACCGATCGTATGCGATCGGCCCCAAACGCGACACATAGCCAAAAATTTCCACCCCAAGGTGGTGCTGCAAATATTTTTTTGCTATCGCTCCGGCTGCAACCCGCATAGCCGTCTCGCGCGCCGAACTCCGCCCACCGCCACGGTAATCGCGCGCGCCATACTTTTGAAAATACGTATAATCAGCATGAGCAGGACGAAATAAATCTTTGATTTTACTATAATCTTTTGATTTTTGATCGGTATTTAAAATCATCATCCCAATTGGAGCACCGGTAGTCTTGCCCTCGAACACCCCAGAGAGTATCTGCACTTCATCCGACTCTCTACGCTGAGTAGTGTAGCGCGATTGACCCGGTTTTCGGCGATCGAGATCGTGCTGCAGATCGGCAACTGCCAACGTCAAACCCGGCGGGCAGCCGTCGACCACGCAACCGAGCGCTGCGCCATGGCTCTCGCCAAAACTGGTTACGGTAAATAATTTTCCAAATGTGTTGCCAGACATACCGATCTCTGCTCGCTTCAAAGCCAGTGATTATACGAAAATTAACCAGCGGGTTGGCAACTTTTAAATAACTCTTCTCGGGTCAGGAAAAACACCCCACTGTCGCCGTCAGAAAACTCCAACCAGGTAAACGGCATACGCGGAAATGCCCGCTCCAGCGCCAGCGCGGAATTACCTACCTCAACAATCAACGCGCCACCCGGGCGGAGATAGGTTTTCGCCTGCGCCAATAGCCGGCGAGTAAAATCCAGCCCATCATCTCCTGATACCAACCCCAACCGCGGTTCGTGGCGATATTCATCGGGCATATCAGCAAAATCTGTAGCGTCTACATAGGGTGGGTTTGAAACGATCAGATCAAACTGTTGATCATTCAGACCACCAAACAGATCTGACTGCAAAAGTTCTACTCGCTGATGACATTGATGTTGCTGAATATTGATCCGCGCCACGGCCAGTGCTTGCTCGCAGATATCGGTCAACAATACTCGCGCCTCGGGAAAGGCGTAGGCACAAGCAATCCCAATACAACCGCTGCCCGTACACAGGTCTAGTATGTCGCTGGGGGGCGTGGCAAGCCAAGGGTGAAAGCGCTCGGTAATAAGTTGTGCGATCGGCGAGCGCGGCACCAACACGCGCTGATCAACAAACATGGGTAACCCGCAGAACCACGCTTGCTCGGTGAGGTATGCAGCCGGAATACGCTCGTCGATGCGGCGTTTATAGAGCGCCCGGACTGCTGCAGCCGCGGCGTTGTCAACCGTCACCTCAAGCACGCTACGATCGGGCATTGGCCCCAGATTTAAGGCATGGGCGAGCAGGAATACCGCTTCATCCCAAGCGTCGATAGTGCCATGCCCAAAGCACAGTGCATGGCGTTGAAACAGCGCTTCACCTTCAACGAGCAAGTGGTTAATGGTGATCGCTGGGGACACGCTTAGTACTCCGAAAGATGGATTGTTCAGGATCCCCATAATATCTGAAACGACGCGGCAGGGTAAACGCAAAACTGGCATTCACGCCGGTTTTAATACAGAATGCGACGCGGTAAAGGCATCGCAAATAAAGTACAGCTTGGAGAGGAAGTTTAGAATGAAAGATTCGTTTGAAAAAATCATTAAGAGCACTGGCGAGGATATCACACGACCGGGCCTCTTAGACACTCCCAAGCGTGCAGCTAAAGCATTCGAATATTTAACTAGCGGCTACGACGTCGACCTAAACGAGCTGATCAACAACGCGTTGTTTCCATCCGACTCAGATGAAATGGTGATGGTTAAGGATATTGAACTGTACTCTCTTTGCGAGCACCATCTGCTGCCATTTATTGGCAAGTGCCACGTCGCTTATATCCCCAGCGGCAAGGTCTTGGGGCTGTCGAAAATTGCCCGCGTGGTTGACATGTTCTCACGACGCTTGCAGATACAAGAGACACTGGCCCAACAAATAGCCGCCACCATTCAAAAAGTTACCGATGCCCAAGGGGTAGCGGTGATTATTGAAGCCAAGCATATGTGCATGATGATGCGAGGTGTAGAAAAACAAAATTCATCCATGAAGACCTCTGCAACGCTCGGCCTATTCCGCGACAACCAAGCCACTCGGACTGAATTCTTAGCGCTACTGGGTAATCACTAGCGCTTCACCCGCATCGGCACCCGAATCGATATCTGAGCTATCAGATAAAGAAGTCTGGCATCAAATCTTTCTCGGCAAGCTCTGGATTGAACCGATATTTAGAGAAATCGGATGCCCCTTCCGCTTCAAGAACCTCTTGGTCTACGCAAAAATTGCCGCTGAACTCGCGACTGTTGCGCGTTAGAATCACATGCGCTGCATCGGCCATTATTTCGACCGTGCGTGAACGCTGAATAATTGGATCGCCGCCAATAATGTTACCCACCGCCGCAGTGGCTATGGCGGTGCGCGGCCAAAGCGCATTGAACGCGATTCCCGCGCTGCGAAATTCTTCGCTCATTCCCAAGACGCACATGCTCATACCAAATTTTGCCATCGTATAAGCGACATGATTTTGGAACCAACGCGTCTCCATGTTGAGTGGCGAGGACAAATTTAAAACGTGTGGGTTGTCCGCCTTGCGCAAGAACGGTACAGCCAATTTTGAGCACAAAAATGTGCCTCGCGTATTGATATTGTGCATTAGATCATAGGCTTTCATGGTCACCGATTCGGTTCCAGAAAGATTAATAGCACTGGCGTTATTGACTAAGATATCAATACCACCGAACCTCTCGACGGTCTTATTCATAGCGCTTTCAACCTGATCCTCATAACGCACATCGACCACCAAAGGCAATGCCTGTCCCCCCGCAGCGATAATTTCTTCGGCTGCCGAATAGATGGTTCCGGGGAGTTTTGGGTGCGGTTCAGCGGTTTTCGCGGCAATCGCTATATTGGCACCATCAATTGCAGCACGCTTGGCTATCGCCAGACCAATGCCGCGGCTCGCTCCAGTTATAAAAAGAGTCTTACCTTTTAAATCACTCATAGCTATTCCTTATCCATGCCCTTTAGCGCTGCGACGCAGCGCCTCAAAGGGAAACACAAACCATCTTACTCGATACCACCGCGAGTCAATTTAGCGGGGTCGAGTAACTTCTCTAATTCAGCGCGACCTATGTCGGTTTCTTCATCCGCCACATCGATAACGGCGCGCCCTTGCTTATACGCCTTTTTAGCAATTTCAGCCGCCTTTAGATAACCAATAATCGGGTTGAGCGCCGTCACCAATATCGGATTTCTCGACAGTGCCAGCTTCAACTGCTGCTCATTTACGGTAAAGCTGGCGATGGCTTTATCGGCCAGCAATAGCGATACGTTTGATAGCAGTTGAATACTGCCCAATAGATTGTCTGCGATCATCGGTAACATCACATTCAGTTCAAAATTGCCTGACTGTCCCCCAATAGTAATAGCTGCGTCATTACCGATCACCTGCGCCGCCACCATCGCAGTTGCTTCAGGTATCACCGGATTGACCTTGCCGGGCATAATCGACGAGCCGGGTTGCAACGCCTCTAGAGCAATTTCACCAAGCCCAGCCAGTGGTCCTGAATTCATCCAGCGTAAATCGTTGGCTATTTTTAGCATCGACACGGCCAGCGTCTTGAGTTGCCCAGATACAGCGACGGCAATGTCCTGCGTTCCAATATGGCAGAACAAGTTGTCCGCCGGAGTAAACGTGATCCCTACACTCTGGCTTAGCTTACGGCTGAACGCCGCGGCAAAATCTGCATGGGCATTGATTCCAGTACCCACTGCGGTGCCGCCTTGAGCCAGACTTTGCAAGCTCGGACAGAGGCCCTCGATCAGGCCAATATTTTGTTTAATCTGCGTAGCCCAACTCAGCAAGCTCTGGCTCATGCGCACCGGCATAGCGTCCATCAAGTGCGTGCGCCCGGTCTTAATATGGTGATCGACGGTCTCTGCCTTGCTCTCGATCACCACTACAAGATGACGTAAAGCCGGCAGCAAGCGCTCATGAAGCTCCATGGCTGCACTGATATGAATCGAACTGGGGATAATATCGTTACTGCTCTGACCATAGTTAATATGATCATTAGCATTGACAGTCTCGCCCAATCGCTTGGAGGCCAGGACCGCCAAAACCTCGTTGGCGTTCATATTGGAGCTGGTACCAGAACCGGTCTGAAAAACATCGACCGGAAAATGCTGCATAAAATCATCGCTAGCGAGTAACTCTGTGACCGTTGCCGAGATTCCATCGGCTAGATCTTGGGACAACAAGCCAAGCTCAGCATTGGCTTGGGCAGCGGCTGACTTGGCCATTAAGAGCGCGCGAATAAATGCCTCGGGCATGCGTCGGCCGCTGACCGGAAAATTATTTACTGCGCGCTGCGTCTGGGCACCATAGAGAGCATCGGCGGGTACCTTTAGTTCGCCCATGCTGTCGCTTTCAATACGAGTTTTCATGCTGTTTCCTTGTTAGTAACTGATTGTGCGTATGGAGATTTAAGATATCGACGGGACGCTTCGACGCTACTTTAAAAAAACAGCCATGACTACAACTGGGCACCCAATAGGGCCATCATCCAACGCCCGATATAGGACATCGGTCGATGCTCTAAAATTCCCGCGGTGCACAGCATATCACCGGCGGGATCACGAATAAATATCCAACGTATGGATAGCGGTTATGGCCAATCGACAGCAGCGTGCTCAAATAGACCCAAGTGCTATAGCAAATAACAACGCAACGAAGAGATAGCCCGCCGACAATACCGTCGGAATGGTGTTCACCAGACATTTTTTTGACTCAATAGACGCCACTGCATCCAGAGGTATACACCGTTCAGCGTCGCGGATACGGCGTTTGGTTATCTCGCTGCCTTGCAGTTGATATTTTCCGCCATCCAAGAGCACCACCTGCACTAGATCGCCAACATAGGACGCCAACATAGGACGCCAACATTTATGCCGTTGAGAATCCGTTGCGCTGTCAACTCACCATAGCGGCTGAGCATCGAGACTAAGTATCAAAACTAAATATCGAAACTAAGCATCGAAACTAAGCATCGAGACTAAGCACCGCACTGCAGTTTGTTGAGGCAGTCGCGAAAAGAACAATAATCATTTTTCACGCGGCCAATGCATGTATCTTAAAATTGTATAGGGTTACAACAATTGCTTTTGTCATGTGAGGGCAAAAGCATGGCATTTCCACGCCATGGTAAGTGCCTTTCGATCGACGGGTATAGCCCGGCTGGAGAGCTCGGCTGGAGAGCTCGGCTGGAGAGCTCGGCTGGAGAGCCCGACTTGGAGAGCTCGGTTTGA